>DASWBQ010000038.1:0-3155 GCA_036390535.1 Gemmatimonadales bacterium
GGTACGGGGGGTCATGGCCGTTGCGGTACCAGGCATGGCGTCTCCGGATGAGAATGCCAATCTAACGAACGAGGAGGGGCGGAAGGACATCCCGTCCCTCCGCCCCTCCGCCGCTCTCTCCCGCTCTCTCCCGCCCCCTACCGCGGGCGGGCCTTGAACTGCTGGTACAGCTCCGTGTGCCGGTCGGTCATCGGGATCGCCTCGCCCCGGATGAACACCTGCTTCACCTCGGTCCGCACGTCGAGCGGATCGCCGGTCGTCAGCATCAGGTTCGCCACCTTGCCGGCCTCGATGCTCCCCAGCCGGTCCGCGACGCCCCAGATCCGCGCCGGGTTGATCGTCACCGCCCGGAGCGCCTCGCCCGGATCGAGGCCGTAGGCCAGCGCCAGGGCGACGTTGTACGGGAGGTTCCGCGAGTCGGCCGCCGAGTTGGTGCGGAACGCGATCACCACGCCGGACTGCGCCAGGACCCCGGGGTTGGCGTACACCATGTCGTACGGGTCGTCGTCACCCGGGACCTCCGTCGTCGGGCCCACGATGACCGGGACTTTCCGCCGCGCCAGTTCGTCCGCCAGCTGCCACGCCTCCTGCCCGCCCCGGATGATCGGGCGGAGCCCGAACGAGTCCGCGACCGCGAGCGCCCCCCGGATCTGGCCGGCGGTCCCGGCATCGAATACCACCGGCACGGTCCCGTCCAGCACCGGGATCATCGCTTCCATCGCGGCGTCCGGCCGCTCGAGGCGTCCCCCCGCCGCGGTCACCCGCTGCTTGGCGTCGCGGTACTCCCGGGCGCGCCTGAAGTAGTCCGTCAGCTGGGTCACCTGCCGGTTCACCTGGGCGCCCGCATCTTCCTGGCTGCCGCCGCGCCGACCGCCGAACCGTCCACCTGCGACCCGGGGGTAGTTCACCACCATCCCGGCGCGCGGTGCCACGCCCATCTCCGCCGTCGTCCACCCCGCCAGGTCCATCAGCGCGGCGTAGCCGCTCACCAGTCCGCCCTCGGCGGCGGTGATGGCGCTGGTCACCCCGTTCACCCGCGTCACCGGGATCAGCTCAGAGTGCGGGTTCACCGCGCTCAGCGCCAGGTTCTGCGGGTTGAAGTCGCCGATCTCGCGGGTGTCGTTGCCGCCCGGCACCGACTGGATCTCGGTGAGCCCCAACTGGGTGTGCGAATCGATCATGCCCGGGTAGAGGAACAGCCCCGTCCCGTCGATCGCCCGCGCCCCCGCCGGCACCGCCACCTCCCGGCCGACCGCCGCGATCTTCCCGCCGCGGACCACCACCGTGCCGTTCCGGATCGTGTCGCCGACCACCGGCACCACCGTGACGTTGCGGATCGCCGTCACCCGCTCCGGCTGTTGCGCCGTCGCGCCGGAGGCGGCCACGAGCACCAGGATTCCGGCGGCGCGTGCCGCCCGTCCGCCCGTCCGCCCGTCCGCCGGTCTCATTCCCCACCTCCCGTCGCCGGCGCCGTCGTCCGGCGCGCCCGGAGCTGCTGCAGCAGGGCCTCGAGCGTCGGCGCCGTGGCCCGGTCGAAGAACTTCCGCCCGTCGATGAACGTCATCTCCACCCTCGCGGCGGGGGAGAACGGGTGGGCGCTGAAGACCGCCAGGTCGGCGTCCTTCCCGACCTCGATCGACCCCACCCGGTCGGCGATGCCGAGCTGCAGCGCCGCGTTGTAGGTGATCATCCGGAGGGCCTCGTCCTCTGAGGTGCCGCCGTACTTGATCGCCTTCGCCGCTTCCTGATAGAGCCGGCGGGCCCGCTCATCGGAGTCGGAGTTGATGGTCACCTTGACCCCCCGCTCGGCCATCAGCGCGGCGTTGTGGGGAATCGCGTCCCACGCCTCGAGCTTGTAGGCCCAGTTGTCGGCGAAGGTCGACGCGCCGGTCCCGGCCGCGGCGATCTCGTCGGCGACCTTGTAGCCCTCCAGCACGTGCTGCAGGCTGGCCACCCGGACGCCGAAGTCCTTCGCCACCTGGAGCAGCATGAAGATCTCGTCGCTCCGGTAGCTGTGGGCGTGCACCAGCCGCTTCCCGTCCAGCACCTCGACCAGCGCGTCCAGCTCGAGGTCCTTCCGCGGCGGGATCGGCTCGGCCTCGCCCTTCTTCCGCGCCTTGACCGCGGCCTCGTAGGCAGTCCACTCGGCCCGGTACGCCTGCGCCGAGCTGAACCGCTCCCGGAGGAACTGTTCCACGCCCATCCGGGAGAAGGGATACCGCCGGTCCCGCCCGGCGGGCGGGTTGCTGTTGGTGCGGCGGACGTTCTCCCCCAGGGCGAACTTGATACCCGGCGGCGCCCCTTCCATCAGCATGCTGTCCACCGGCAGCCCGTAGCGCAGCTTCACCGTGGCGCTCTGGCCGCCGATCGTATTGGCCGATCCGTGGAGGATGTTGAGGATCGTGACTCCGCCCGCGAGCTGGCGATAGGCCGAGGTCGGGTCCTGCCGGAGCACGTCCTCGATCCGGACCATCGCGGTGCTCGAGAGGGTGCCCTCGTTGATCGCCTCCGACAGGCTGTGCGAGTGGGCGTCGATGATCCCCGGGGTGACGTACTTCCCGGCCGCGTCGATCACCTGGGCGCCGGCTGGCACCGCCACGTCGGCGCCCACCGCCGCGATCTTGCCGTTGCGGACCACGATCGTTCCCCTGGCGATCGTCCCCTTGGTCGCGGTCAGGATCGTGGCGTTGGTGATCGCGAACACGGCCGGCCGCCCCGGCACCGGCAGCGCCAGCGCGCCCGCGGTGGAATCCCAGCCGGTCACCGGCCGCTGCGCCAGGGCGTCGCCGGTAGAGAGGGAGAGAGCGAGAAACAGGGCCAGGAGGGTCGTCTCTCGGCTTTCGGCTTTCGGCGTCCTCATGGTCTCTTCTCCCCCGTGAACGGGAACGAGCCGAAGGTCCCGGCCGTAACGGTCCCGCTCATCCGGTTGCCGGTGACTTCCCCCTCGTAGGTCAGCGTGAACGACTGGCCGCCCATGGCCAGGGTCAATCCCCACGACACCCGCCGCCCCGCGACCGTCCCGTCGGCCACCGGCGAGGTGCCCATCTGGCTGGTCATCGTCCCGCTGAAGCTGGTGCCCTGCTGGGTGACGGACAGGGTCGACTCCATCATCCCCTGGGGCGAGTTGGTGGTGATGGTCCAGGTCCCGGTCATCG
>DASWBQ010000039.1:0-7301 GCA_036390535.1 Gemmatimonadales bacterium
GTCTGGAGCGGATCTTCCACGACGAGGTCGCGTTCCGGATCTGGGTCCGCGAGCACCCGGGCACCCGGGTGCTGATGCCGTCAAGCGACACCGCCTGGGTGACCTTCTCCCGCGACTGGGAGACGGAAACCGCGAAGATGCCGGTGGCGACGCGAGTACGCCTTGACGATTCGCTGCCGCCACGGACCCTGGTCGTCGGAGTCGCCGTGGGGGACGACGCGGTTGCCTACCCGATGGTGGCGCTCGAGAAGCAGAGCCCGATCCTCGACCGGGTGGGTGGGCAGAACCTGCTGCTGGTGCTGGGCGAAGACCGGCGGTCGGTACGGGCGTTCGTGCCGGAGGTGGAGGGCCGGTTCGTGGAGTTCTTCGTGGTGCCCGGGAGCGACCCGCTGGAGCTCCGGGATACCTCCACGGGGAGCCGGTGGGACTTCTCCGGGACCGCGGTGGAGGGCGCGCTGGCCGGCACCCGGCTGCGGCGAGTGGCGGCGGACAAGGACTACTGGTTCAACTGGAAGACCTACCACCCGGGAACCCGGGTATACAACCGGGGGAGACAGTGATGAAGACGGGCGGATGGGCAGGCGGGCGGACGGGTGGTGTTCTCCTCGCAGGCCTCCTGTTCCTGGCGCTCCCTCCGGCATTCGTCCGCCCGTCCGCCCGTCTGCCCGTCCGCCCGTCCATACAGGACACTTCCGGCATCCGCCGCGACGTCCCCGTCCCCATGCGCGACGGGACGATCCTCCGGGCCGACCTCTGGCTGCCACCGGGGCCGGGACCGTTCCCGACCCTGGTCTACCGCACGCCTTACTCCAAGGCGCCGGTCTTCGGCACCTATGGCCTCTTCGGCAAGGCGGTGATGCGGGGCTATGCCGTCGTCGCGCAGGACGTGCGTGGCCGGTACGCTTCCGATGGGGCGTATGGGGCCTACCGGCAGGAAGGGAAGGACGGGTACGACACCATCGAATGGGCCGCGGCACAGCCGTGGTCGAACGGGTCGGTCGGGACGTTCGGGCTCTCCTACCCGGGGGCGGTGCAGTGGCTGGCGGCGGTCGAGCGCCCGCCCCACCTCAAGGCGATGGTACCGGCGATGACCTTCGCGTCGCCGACCCACTTCTGGTATACCGGCGGGGTCTGGGACAACAGCTGGATCAGCTGGGTCTGGCACAACATTGCCCCCGACCTGCGGCGCCGCAGCGGGGCTGCCGGACCGAAGACCGCCACCGAGGCGAGGGCGGCCTGGGCCGCCGAGGGTCGCGCCCTCCAGGTGCAGCTGCCGCTGGCCGGGATGCCGGCGTTTCGCGGGATTGCCGACTGGTACTACGACTGGATGAAGCATCCGCCCCGTGACCCGTGGTGGAACTGGGCCGAGCTGACCGACAAGTACGACCGGACGGATGCCGCCGTTCTCAACCTCTCCGGCTGGCACGACGAGGCCTATGGGCCGGCGGGATCGACCACCAACTACGCGGGGCTGGTGAAGTCACGGGGCGGCGATCCCGCCCGGGCGCGGACCCGACTCGTGGTCGGGCCGTGGAACCACGGCATCGGCCCGATGGGCCGCGCCCGGATCGGAGATCGCGAGATGGGCGCGGCGGCGATGATTGACTACGACGCGCTGGTGCTGCGCTGGATGGACCGCTGGGTGCGCGGAGTCGACAACGGCGTGGACCGCGAACCACCGGTCCGGGTCTACCTGATGGGGGCGGGGAAGTGGCTGGAGCTGGCGGACTGGCCCCCCGCGGGTTCGCGGGAGCGGGCGTTGTATCTGGCGGAGGGGCGGAGGGGCGGATCGGCGGAGGGGGCGCTGCTGGACCGGTCGCCCGCACAGGCGGGTTCGATGTCCTTCGTCTCCGATCCGATGAACCCGGTGCGGGATCCATATGCGGAACAGCCGGGACCGCATGACTATCGGGCCCTCGCCGGCCGGCCTGATGTCGCGGTGTTCGAGACGGCGCCGCTCGAGACGGACCTGGATGTCGTGGGGGCGATGCGGGCGGAGATCTACCTGTCGGTCGATGCGCCCGACACCGACCTCTGGGTGAAGGTCTACGACGTGGCCCCAGACGGCACCGCCTTCAACCTGATGAGTCCGGGCCTCGACGTCCTCCGGGCCAGTTACCGCGACGGGGGACCGGCCCGCGACCTGCTGGAGCCCGGACGGGCATACCTGCTGCAACTGCCGAGTCTCCTCACCGCGAACCGGTTCCTGGCCGGCCACCGGATCCGGGTGGCGCTGATGGCCTCCTTTGCGCCGCACATGTCGCGGAACCTGCACACCGGGGCGCTCGAGTTCGACCAGGCGGAGTCGCGGACGGCGAGAATCACGGTGCATGTCGGGGGGAGGCACGCTTCGAGGCTCGTTCTGCCGGTACTGGAGGGGCGGAGGGGCGGAGGGTGATACCCGGGTAGGTCCCTCTTCCTTTCGGGAGTGAGATATGCGCGCAGTGCGTCTGGCCCTGGCGGTTGCGAGCGTCCTGTCCTGCGCGAAACCGGACGAGGCAGGGACCGCCACCGACTCACAGGCAGTCGGAGTACCTAGCGCTGCTTTGCGGCGCGACCAATCGCCTCGTACAGGCCCCAGGTAAGACGAGTTGCATGATCCCGGAGGATCTCGACCTCCGTTAGCTGCTCCTTCGTGAGGTAGCCAAGGTCCCCGGCGAGGCGCAGGATGTAGGACAGTTCGGCCAAAGACCCAATGCTGACGTCGAGGAAGCGACGGAACTCCTTTGGTCCGCACCGCGCCGCTCCCTCGCAGATGTTGGCTGGTGCGGAAAAGGCTGCCCTCCGGGCCTGGGTGACAAGCCCGTACCTTTCATCGCTTGGCCAGCTCTGGGTCAGGCGATAGGTGAAAAGCGCCAGCTCGTGGCACGAAACCCAAGCATGTAAACGCTCGTGCGGTTTACCATCGGGGCGGACATGAGTGGAGGCCATGGCTCAACTTGTCCCACCGGCAAGCTGGCGCCCAACCCAAAAGCACGGCGCACGGTGTCAAATTCTTCGGTCCGCCGGTCCGCCGGTCCGCCGGTCCGCCGGTCCGCCCGTCTACTTGCGCTTCTCGAACTCGGCGCGGGCGCGGGCGACGGTGGCCAGGACGGAGTCCCGTTCCGCCGCTGTATTCCACCCCTCATGCCGCTCGACCTCCTCCTTCACCCGGTCGATCCAGGTCACGAAATACTCCGCGTCCTCCCGTGACCGGACCGGCTGTCCGCCGACCGTCACGTAGACCGGGCTGGTGCTGGCAAAGGGGTAGAGATCGAGGATCGGCGTGGCCGGCCGGTCCGCATACGCGCGCAGTATGTACCACCCGCTTCCGGTGACGGGCAGGGTGAGCGCCGTATCAGCGCGGGTCCGTTCCCCTCGGAGCGGAACGTCTGCCAGGACCTTCCCGTTCCGGACCAGCTCGAGGTGATTCACCGGGAGGTTCGACCGCAAGGTCAGCTGGAACCGCAAAGTGTGGGAACCTGCTGGCAGCGTGATGTCGTCTCCGATCCCGAGCCACTGTCCGTCCGCCCGTCCGCCCGCCTGCCCGTCCACCCGGACGCCCAGGCCGAGCAAGGGCCCATTGGTGACAATGGTGCGGCCGGCGCGGATCGCCTCGAGCCACGACCGGTGCTCGAGCGCCGGTCCGCTCCGCGCATACACCCGCACCAGCCCTGGCGGGCCGCGGAGCGAGGCGTAGTTCGGGAAGGCATCGGTCCCCGCGGCCGCCGGGAGCCGGAAACCGGTGTTGAGCAGGCGGTACCAGAACTCCGACGTGATCAGGTGGTCGCTGAATCCCATCACCTCGAAGTAGTCAAGCGTGCCGAGCGCCACGTTGATCGGCATTTCGTAGCGTACCGGCTCGGCCCGGCTGAAGGGGTCGGGCCGGGTGTCGAACGGATGGACGTAGCCGGTGAGCCCCCCCTGCTGTCGCGCCCACTCGAACACCTGGTTGTTCATCGGCGCCAGGCTCGCCGCGGCCGTGTTCACGTACCCGGCATAGTTGGGCATCACGAAGTACTCCTTGAGCCCGATCAGCGCCGAGTGGCCCCACCAGCTGGTATGGAACTCCTCGCCATGCGCCAGGAGAAAGTCCCGGTCGGAAACCGGGTCGGTTCCCGGTCGCCAGTAGCCGATGTCCGGAACCCGCTGCTCCTTGTTGACGATCAGGTTCTCCACCACGTGCAGCCCTTCGGCCTGCGCCTGGCGCTTGAGCTGCGCCGGGGTGTTCCGGTAAGCCCCGCCGTAGTTCATGTGCACGTGCAGGTCGCCGCCCCACCAGCCGTTGGCCGGGAGGTTCATCAGCCGGGTCATCGTCAGCCGCTGGGCGGTGGTCCGGTTGAGTCCCACTTCCACCGTGGCGCGCGCTACCCCGAACTCCGGTCCCTTCCACGCCTCGACGGTGTAGCGCCCGGAAGGGAGCGTCAGCAAGGCCGAGCCATCGGTGTGGAAGTAGTTGTACTCGAAGCGACGTTCGGCCCGAACGAAGAGCTCGTCCCCGTGCCGCCAGGCGCTGTCCGGCGCCCAGCTCTTTCCGGTGGAGTCGAAGACCGAGATCCGGGCGCTGGTCGGGCGGCCCGCCCCGTCCACCACCCGGATGGTGAGGGTGCCGGTGGTCCCGAGCCAGGTGCGACGGTGGGCATCGATCCGGGACCGGCGCCCACCCGGAACCTCGATCACCCAGAGGGAAGTGTTGCCGCCTTCGTTGGTGATGTAGGCGATGCGGGAGCCGTCGGGTGACCACCGGGGGCTGGTGGCGTCGTACTCGCCATAGGTGAGCTGGAACGGGTCGCCGCCGTCGGCGGTCATCAACCACAGCTGGTTCCACTGCCGGCCGTGATAGCCGCTGTAGACCACCCGTCTGCCGTCAGGGGACCAGTCGGGTCGAGCCTTCCATGTGGTCTCCTCGTACCAGAGTTCCCGCATCGGCGCCCCGGCCCTCGCGGCCATCCGCCAGAAGCCCCCGGTGCCCCAGATCCGGCCGCGGTTGGAGACCAGGATCAACTCGTTGCCGTCGGGGCTCCAGGAGGGCGAGAGATAGTGGTCCCAGACGCTGTAGTAGTACCGGGGCAGCTTGCTGTCCCGGTCCTCGGTGACACGTTCCGCGCCGCCCAGGGTACCAGTCTCCGCGTCGAACGGCGCGACGTACACGTGCCAGCGCCCCTCATGCGCGGTCGAGACCCATGCCAGCCTGCGCCCGTCGGGGGAAAACCGGGCATCGAGATGCACGCCGCCGTTGGCCACCAGCGGCCGGGTGACGCCGGTCCGGGTGTCGAGCAGGTGCAGCTCGAGGGCGTCGTTGCGGTAGCTGGAATAGACGATCCAGCGCCCGTCGGATGACCAGTCGGGGAGGTAGTCATAACCCGGGCCGAGAGTCAGCTGGACCGCCTCGCGCCGGGTGACCTCCTGACGCCAGAGGGCTCCCTGCATGCTGTACACCAGCTCGCGGCCGTCCGGCGACCACGCCGCTGCGCTCGGCCCGCTGGTGACCTGCGGGAGGTACATCTCCCGGTAGTAGTAGTGGTGGGGGACCCGGATCTGCTTGAGGACCGGCTCGCGCTGTGCAACGAGCGGCGGGGCCGCCGCGACCAGGAGCAGAACTGGCACGAAAACGAGCCGATTGTGCATCGGGTTCCTCTGATGTGAACTGAGAGACCACCGCCGTCGTTATCTGCCCGTCCGCGTGTCCGCCCGTCTGCCCGGCTTTGCGGCCAGCGCCCCCCGATACCTCTCCAGCGCCCCGCCGAACTCCGGCACCCCAACCAGGTTCTGCACCTGCCACGCGTCCCGGCCCAACTGGTAGAACTCCTGGACGCCGTCGCCGTTGACGATCAGCTGGAGGCTGTCGAGGATCACGGTCCGCATGTTGCCGCGGAGGACGGGCTGGTTGGGCGGCCACTTCGGCAGCAGGCTGTTGTAGTCGACGGCCGCGTAGAGGCTGTCCCGGCGGACCAGGTCCGGCTGGCGGGCGTATTCCATCAGCGAGCGGCCCGGGATCCGCGGATCGGGGCCGCCGGCCAGTTCGAGGATGGTGGCGGGGACGTTCTGCAGCGAGGCGATGTCCCCGACCCGGGCGCCCGCCGGTACGCCCCGGCCGATGATCGCGAAGGGGACGTGAAGGAGCTGGAGGTAGAGGCTGCTGCCATGCTGGATCAAGCCGTGCTCACCGAAGTGCTCGCCGTGATCGGAGGCGATGATTACCACCGTGTTGTCCAGCAGCCCGCGCTGGCCGAGGACGGTGAGCAGTGAGTCGATCTGGAAGTCGAGGTAGGCGATCGACCCGTTATAGGCGTCCTTGGTTTCCTCGAGGAAGGGTTGCGGGAAGTACGGGAAGCCGTACAACTGCCCGATCCGGGCCCAGTGGTTGGCGGAACGGTCGCGGTCCTGCCCGCGGAGGAAGAGCGAGTCCCACGGCGCCGGCGGCAGGTAGGGAGCGTGCGCGTCGAAGTAGTTGAGGAAGGCGAAGAAAGGCCGGTTCCCTGCTTCTCCCACCCAGTCGAGGAAGGCGCGGTTGACGTCCTCGGCGTAGGCGCCGCCGTGGATCAGCCGGCGGGAGCCGAGCCACGCAGCCGCTCCCTTGAGGCTGAGGGCGCGGGCCGACATCTGGCCGCTGCGAAGCACCTGCTCGAGGTTGACCGGATAGTCCACGTAGCGGTCGAAACCCCGTTCGAGCCCGCTGGCGCTGCCCGCGTAGCGATAGTTGCCCACGAACCCCCCCGTGGCGTAGCCCCGCTCGCGGAGCACCTCCGCGAGCGTCGTCCGGGTGCCGTCGAGCCGGGTGGTCCAGCTGGCGGTGAACTCCCCGGGGAGGAGCCCGGTGAACATCGTGGCGTGGGAAGGCACCGTCCACGGCGAGGTCGAGAGCATCCGGTCGAAGACCACCCCGCGCCGGACCCACTCGCCCAGTTTGGGCGTCGTCGGCCGCCAGTATCCCATCCAGCCGATGTCCCAGGCGCGCACGGTGTCGAGGACGAGCAGGAGGATGTTCGGCGCGTCCTGGGCGGAGGGGCGGAGAGGCGGGGAGGCTGACGGCCGGTTGCGGACGGCGACCATGCTCCCGCCGGTCACCGCGACCAGGGCGAGCCCAGCCAGAGCCGCGCGCCGGACGAACCGACCCACGCGCACCCCGTCGCCGACGGCCCGGGCCAGGCCGATGCCGAGGCCCGCCGCCAGCACCAGTGCCGCGGCCTTGTGAATCTGCTCCGCCATCAGCAGCGGGCCGAAGGCCCCAGCCGTCCCGAAGAGCGCCACCGCCACGCCGGGCGACCGGAGCCGCGGAGCCACCAGCGCCATGGCGAGCAGGAGCAGCGCCACCAGGGAGA
>DASWBQ010000040.1:0-11527 GCA_036390535.1 Gemmatimonadales bacterium
TCCACGTCGCCTGCTACCAGGAGGGGATGGAGCCGTTCATGGCCCGGGGCCGCGCCCTCCGGAAGAGCGGCGTGACCGGCGAGGCGGTGGACAGCGTCCGCTATGCGGAGGTGGCGAGCGGCGCGATCCCGCTGCCCAAGGTGGCCGCGCTCTGGTCGTTGAGCGGTCCTCCGGGAAGCTGGGACGCCGCCCGGAACGAGGTGGCCAAGGGACGGCCGCTGTACGTCGTGTACATGCCGTTCGCCACCACGGCCACCACCGGCCTGCCGACCATGCCGGCGGCGGATTCCCCCTGGCTGATGTTTCCGGGGACGCCGAAGGCCCACATCATGTTCGTGCCGACCATGCAGTAGCCGGGGTGCCCTGACGGGGCCGCGGGGAACCCGCCCTATATTCGTTCATGCCCCCGCGCTGGCCGTTCCTGGTCCTCTGCCTGGCCGCGTGTGCCGGCGATCCCGCTGCCGACACGCCGCCGGTGCTGCAGGGCGAGGCGGGCGTCGACTACCCGCCGGACCTCTTTGTCCAGGGCGTGGCGGGCACCACTGAGCTCCAGTTGTTCGTGGACTCGACCGGTGCCGTGGTCCCCGATTCGACCAGGGTGCTCACCTCCAGCGGCACGCCGGCGCTGGATTCCGCCGCCCTCGCTGCGGTGCCGCGCCTCCGCTACACCCCCGGCCAGCGCAACGGTCGCGCTGTCGCGATGCCGTTCGTGCAGCCCATCCAATTCCGCCCCGGACCATGACGCCTCCTCATCCTCGCCCCTACGACAGCGTCCTCGACACCATCGGCTGGACGCCGCTCATCCGGCTCGCTCGCGTCGGGGCCGGCCTCCGCACCCCGGTGTACGGCAAGGCCGAGTATGCCAACCCCGGCGCCTCGGTGAAGGACCGGATCGGCCTCGCCATCATCGAGGCCGCCGAGCGGGCCGGTGACCTCAAGCCCGGGGGCGTCGTCGTCGAGGGCACCTCGGGCAACACCGGTGTCGGTCTCGTCATCGCCGCGGCCCTCAAGGGGTACCGCTGCATCTTCACGATGCCCGACAAGATGTCGCAGGAGAAGGTCCGCCTCCTCAAGGCGTACGGCGCCGAGGTCGTCATCGTCCCGACCGCGGTACCGCCGGACCACCCCGAGAACTACATCAACAAGGCGAAGCAGATCGTGAAGGACACGCCCGGCGCGATCCTCGCCAACCAGTTCTTCAACCCCGAGAACCCGGAAGCCCACTACCGGACCACCGGGCCGGAGATCTGGCTGCAGACCCAGGGAACGGTCACCCACTTCGTGGCCGGCGCCGGGACGGGCGGCACCGTCAGCGGGACCGGCCGGTACCTCAAGGAGCGGAACCCGGGCGTAAAGGTCATCGCCGGCGACCCGGTCGGTTCGCTCTATTCCGGGTTCTTCCGCACCCGCACGATGGGCGAGGGCGCGCCGTACAAGGTCGAGGGCATCGGGGGCGACAAGATCCCCACCACGATCCTCTGGGACCATATCGACGAGTTCCGGCAGCTGTCCGACAAGGAGTCGTTCGCGATGGCTCGCCGGCTCGCCCGCGAGGAGGGCATCCTGGTGGGCGGGTCGGCCGGTCTCAACGTCGCGCTCGCCCTGCAGGTGGCCCGCGAGGTGGATGACCCCGACGCCTGCGTCGTGACCATCCTGTGTGACACCGGCGAGCGGTATCTCTCCAAGCTGTTCAATGACGAGTGGATGCAGGAGAACCAGCTGCTCGACACGCCCCGCCCGACCGTCGGGGAGTTGCTGAGCCGGTCCCCCCGGCGCGCCCCCGCCCTGGTGAGCGTCGCCCCGACCGCCCAGGTCCGACAGGCCCTGAACCTGATGCGGACCTGGGAGGTGAGCCAGATCCCGGTCCTCGAGGACGGCCGCTGCATCGGCACCCTGGTGGACGGCACCCTGATGCAGCAGGCGCTCGCCCAACCCAGCCTGCTCGACCGGCCGGTCCGCGAGACGATGTCCGACCCCCTGCCGGTCGTCGACGCCTCCCTGACGACCGACCGCCTCGCTTCGCTCCTCACCCGCGACAGTCCGGCCGTCCTGGTGCAGGAAGGGGCCAAACTGGTGGGGATCGTCAGCCGGGCCGACCTGCTCGACCAGTTGATCGGGACACGATAGCCATGCGGATCACCGTCCTCACCGGGGGCACCTCGGCAGAGCGCGATGTCGCGATCGCATCGGCGGTCCAGGTGGTTCGCGCCCTGCGCGGCCGTGGGCACACCGTGTCCGTGGTGGATACCGCCCGGGGCCTCATTCCCTTGGCGGACGAGCCCAAGCTGCTCTCCGGTGAAGTCGGCGTCGCCCCACCCTCCAACGACGAGCTGGTGGCCCTTGAACGAGGTGTGCTGTTGTCGGGGCTCGGGAACATCCCGGCGCTCCGTGACGCCGACGTTCTCTTCCTCGCTCTCCACGGCGGTCGAGGGGAGGACGGGACCCTGCAGTCCGTCCTCGAGGTTGTCGGGATTCCGTACACCGGGTCCGGACCGCTGGGCAGCGGGCTCGCCATGGACAAGGACGTGGCGAAGCACCTGTTCCGTCAGGCGGGGGTCCCGACGGCAGACTGGTTGATGGCTCCCACGACGGCCGAAGTGGCGGGCCGGACCCTGGGATGGCCCCTGATCGTCAAACCGTCCAAGCAGGGAAGCACTGTTGGCCTCTCCAAGGTGGAGAATCCCGGGGAATACGATGCGGCGGTGGCCCTGGCGGCCCGATATGACGATGAAGTGATGATCGAGGCCTATGTTCCGGGCCGGGAGTTGACCGTGGGAGTCCTGGGGGGGGCGGCCCTCGCCGTCGGGGAGATCATCCCCCGGCACGAGATTTTCGATTACGAGTGCAAGTACTCGCCCGGCATGGCGGAAGAGATCTTCCCGGCCGACCTTCCCGGTCCGGTTGCGGCGGAGGCGCAACGCCTCGCCCTGCTGGCGCATCAGGCGCTCAAGCTGGGGGGGTATTCCCGGGTGGACTTCCGCTTGACACCCGCCGGCGAGATGGTCTGTTTGGAAGTGAACACGCTTCCCGGCATGACGGCCACCAGCCTGCTGCCCCAGTCGGCGCAGGCGGCCGGGATCGAGTTCGGCGAGTTGTGTGAGCGAATCTGCCGCGCCGCAGGACCGCGCGGCGCGTAGGCGGCTGGTCGAGGTCGCCTGGGAGAGTTTCGGCATGAGTGGCGTGTCAAACGGGAGGATTTCGCCGGCGGTCGGCCGGGTGGTCTTCGCCAGCGTTGCCGCCTTCATCGCCCTCCGGACGGTCTTCACCGCGCCGGGGGTGGCCGCCGCCTTGCGCTTCGACCCGTCCCTCCTGACCGAACGGCCCTGGACCGTCCTCACCTACCCCCTGGTCCACGAAAGCGTCCTTCACCTGCTGGTGACCGGACTCCTGGTGGTGCTCGTCGGCCCTCGGGTCGAACGGGCGCTTGGGGCCCGGGCGTTCGCGCTCTACTACGTCTACACCGCGGCCGGGGCGGCGCTCACGGCCGTGGCGGCATCGCAGCTGGTCGCCATCCCCCCCATGAGCGGCGGCATCGCGTCAGGGCTTGGCCTCGTGTTCGGGTACGCCTGGATCGCCGGTGACCGCGAGGTCGCCCTCGATCCCCTGCCGGTCCGCGCCCGCGTCATCACCCTTGCCGTCGGCCTCATCGGGAGCTCGCTGGTGCTGGGCGCAGCGCGAAGTACGGCCGGCCTGTCGCTCGCGCATCTCGGTGCCGTACCGGCCGCCTGGCTGTTCTTCCGGCTGTGGAAGGCCGGCCAGCGGGCTGAGCCCGTCATGCCGTTGCCGATCCGGCGCCCTGCGCTGGCGCCGATGCAGGTGCAGCGGGCCGAACAGGTGAACGCGCCCGAGTCTCCTCCCGGGCCCATTCCCGTCAGCATGGGTGTCGAGGACGCGGCCGAGACCCTCAACCGGTTGCTCGACAAGATCAGCGCCAAGGGCCTCGAGAGCCTCACCCCCGAAGAACGCCGCATACTGAAAGAGTACGCGGAACGCAAGCAGGAACATTCGTAGCGCGCGGTCACTTGCAGTCCCGCGCGCACTTTCGTATTGTGTCGCGTGCTCATCGATCTGGTACCTGAATTCCTCGCCGTGCTCGCGGCGGACGACCCCCGGTCGGCGTACCAGCGATACCTCGAGAATCACCGCCCCATCCTCTCCGCCTATTGGCGGAACTACGTCCTCGACCTCGACAGCCCGCACGTCGAGGACGTGATCCAGACTACCCTCCGGGCCGACCGCACCGACCTGCGACTCCTGGTTGACGAGGTCGACCTGCCGCGCCTTGCGGAGGAGACGGTGGCCCGGGCCCGCGAGCTGATGGGCCTCGATCACCCGGTGGACGTGGTGCTCATGGTCGGGGTCGGTGCCGCCAACGCCGGAGAGCTGGTGGTCGGCGGCCGCGGCGTCGCGTTCGTCTGTGTCGAGCACTTCACCGGCCGGGTCAACCCGTCCAGCTACGGGATGGGCCTCGCGCCGGGGCTGATGCCGCTCTGGCTGGCCCACGAACTCGCCCACTGCGTCCGGTATACCTCGCCGGAGTCGGAGAGCGAGCTGCGACGCCTGGTGGCCGAGCAGGGGGGATACTACGACTACTGGGCGACCGGCAGCCGGGCCACCCTGCGCGAGCTCCTGGTCAACGAGGGCCTCGCCGTCCACGCCGCCATGAAGGTCGCCCCCGGGTTTGCGCCGGCCGACTACTTCGGCTATCCCCGGCGCCAATACACCCGGATGCGGGAGCTCGAGTCCTTTCTCCGGCGCGCGGTGCGCGACGAGCTCGACCAGGCGGGGCTCGGGCTTCGGTTGCGCTACCTGCTGGGCGGGGTCAGCGCCGCCACCAGGCTGGTGCAGGGCAAGGTCGTCCCGGAACGCTCGGGGTATTACCTGGGCTGGCGGATGACCGAGGCGCTGGTCGAGCAGCAGGGGCTCGCCCGCGCCCTGCGCGCCCCGGCGTCCGCCTTCGAGGATGCCGAGCGCGACAACCTGGGCATCCGGTCCGCTTGACGGTCCGCATCACTGTCAAGCGGAACGGCCCGATCCTCGTCAACGGAGAGGTCGAGCTGGTGGACCAGGACGGCAACGCCCTCACCCCGCCGCCGGCCAAGACCCCGGGAACCTTCAAGCTCTGCACCTGCACCCGGTCGGCCACCCTGCCGTTCTGCGACGGCACCCACAAGCAGCCGGTCCCCTTCTGAGTCGGTAGCGACCGGTCCAGCCGCGGCCGCGGCCGGGCTTGACGTTCGCTTGATGGCCGCGCGGCAACCTCCCGCACGATGCGAGAGGCTGCCACGGTGCCCACCCCTTCCCTGCTTACCCGCCGAGCCGTCCTGGCCCGGCTGGGGGCCGTTGCCGCGGCGGTTGCCGCGGGCTGTACCCCGGTTCGCTACGCCCTGCGCCTGTATCCACCGGCCTTCGACGACGACCGCGACGTTCGCGACCAGACCCTCCGTGCCTTCGTCCTTGCGGCCGTCCCGTCGGCCGATCCTGGTGACCCGCACCTGACCCGGGCGTTCGACGACCGGTTGTTCCCCTTCGTCCGGTACCGGAATTTCTTCGCGGCGGACCTCTGCGGCCGCGCCGACCGCCTCTTCGGCGAGTCCCGCTTCGACCGCCTCGACCGCCGGGAGCAGGCGAAGGTGATCGCCAACGGACTGGCCGCCGATGGCGTCACCCGGCGGCTCTACGCCGGCGCGGTCTTCCTCGCGCAAGTGAGCGTGCTTGGCGGCATCTACGCCCCCGACGGCGCGGTGCCGCCGCTCGGGTTCGAGGGGACGTACCAGTTCCGCGGCCTCGACGCGATCACCTATCCGGACCCGGGTCGTTTCCTCGCTGCCGCTCGCACCACCAACGGCAACCCTCCCTGAGGCTTCTATGCGCACCATCGATACCGACGTGCTCGTCGTCGGCTCCGGGTTCGGGGCCGCTGCCGTCGCCCGGCGGCTGGCCGAGGCCGGCGCCGCCGTCACCCTCGTTGAGAAAGGGCCGCGGGTGGGGCCGGGCGACTTTCGCCAGACCCAGGACCCGCGGTACATCACCCGCTACCTCAAGGGCGTCTCGGGGGACCACCTGCACCTGACCTTCGCCGAGGCGCTCGGTGGCGGGTCCGGCTTCTACGAGATGGTCTCGCTCCGCGCTCCGTCGCTGGCGTTCGACCAGGTGGACGGCGTCGGCCGCCGCCTCTGGCCGGCGACGCTCAACCGTCAGGCGCTCGATCCCTGGTACGATCTCGCGGAGCGCGAACTGGGCGTCAACCAGATCCCCGAGTCGGAGGTCCCGAAGAGCGGGCTGGTCTTCTCCCTCCTGCTCCGGCAACTGGGCTACTCCTGCGAGCGGGCGCGGTATGCCGTGCGCAACTGCCTCGGCAGCGGGTTCTGCATCACCGGGTGCATCTACGGCGCCAAGCAGAGCCTTCACCTGAACTACCTGCCCGGGGCGGAAGCCGCCGGCGCGATCGTCGAGTGCGACCGGGAAGTGGTTGCCGTTGTCCCGATCCGGGATGTTCCGCCTCGCGATGGTCCGCTGGGCCGGGTGCCACACCGGTATCTGGTCGAGACCCGGTCCCGGGCGGGAGCCGCACCGGTGCGTTACCGGGCCCGGATCGTCGTGCTCGGGGGTGGCACCGTCGGCACGGCCGCCCTGCTGCTGCGGTCCAGGACACATCTTCCGCGGCTCAGCCCGCACGTCGGGCGAAACCTCGCGGTGAACGGCGGCGTGAAGGTGGTAGGGCTGCTCGCCGACGGGCTCCCGGACGGCGACATGTTCGCCGGACGCTCGCACCCGGGGATGATCAGCTACGAATTCCTGGAGTCCCACCGCCTGACCCTCTCAGCCGTGAAAGCGCTGCCGCTGCAGATCGTCACCGCCGCACGCCTCCGGCTTGATGGCGACGACGAGCACGCCTGGTGGGGCGAGGACCACGCCAAGCTGATGGCCCGGTTCCGCAACCGGGCCCTGGCCATCGCCAGCTTCGGGCTGACGCCGCCTGGTGGGGAGGTCCGGCTCGACCGGGCGGGTAGGGTGACCGTCTCACTCGATCCCACCCCGGCCCTGCAGGGGCACCTGCGCGGTGCCCGCCAACTGATCGAGCAGATCCTGACGCGGAACCGTTGCCGGGTGCTACGCGCGGACTGGATCGACCGGAGCGGCGTGCCCCACGAGGGCACCTTCCTCTCGACGGCGCACCAGACCGGCACCGCCCGGATGGCCGATCGTCGGGAGGACGGCGTGACCGACCCCGCGGGAGAGGTGTTCGGCTACCCAGGGCTGTTCGTGAGCGACGGCGCCGCCATTCCGACCTCGCTGGCCGTCAACACCAGCCTCACCATCCTGGCGAACGCCGAGCGGATCGCCGCGGCCATCCTGGCGCGGCACGGGCTGGCCCACAGGGAGTTGGTGGCCTGAGACTACTTCCCGACGCAGAAGCGGCTGAAGATCCGGTCGAAGATTTCCTCGGTCCCCACCACTCCGATCAGTTCGTCGAGCGCCGAAACCGCCAGCCGCACATGGTGGGCTGCCAGCACCGGGTCCCCTCGCGGGGCAAGGTGTGGCGTGGCGGCTGCGAGCTCGTCCCCGGCGCGCGCCAGCGCCACCCGGTGGCGCTCGCGGGTGAGCATCGGCTCCAGGTCGGCGTAACTCTCCCCCGCCCCGAACAGCCGGGCGGCAATCGCCTGCCGGAGCGAATCGAGGCCCTCCCCTGTCACGGCCGAGACTAACGTCTCCTCGCCGCGCGTCTGCCTGTCCGCCCGTCCGCCCGTCAGGTCGCTTTTCGTCCGCACCACGATCACCGGCCGTTCGGCCACGATCGCCTCCTCATCATCGCCCAGGTCCCTGGTTGCCTCCACGCAGAGGAGGACCAGGTCGGCGGCGGCCAGGTACCGCCGGCTGACCTCGACACCCAGGGCGTCGAGCCGTCCGGGCGCGTCCCAGAGCCCGGCGGTGTCCGCCAGGCGCACCGGCCAACCCTCGACCGCGGTGGCCGCCTCGATGGTGTCGCGGGTGGTACCGGGGAGTTCCGTCACCAGGGCCCGGTCGGATCCGAGGAGGGCGTTGAAGAGCGATGACTTGCCGGCGTTGGGGCGTCCAGCGAAGACGACGAGGGCTCCGTCGTGCAGCCGCTCGCCCAGGGGCGCGGTGGCGAGCAGCCGCTCGACCTCGAGGCGGAGGTCGGCCGCCAGGGTCCCGAGGGTCTCACGGGAAACCGGGCCATCATCTTCTTCGGGAAAGTCGACTTCGTAGCCGAGGAGGGCGAGCAGCTCGACGAGCCGGTCGCGGAGGCCGCCCAGACGGCGGGAAAGGCCCCCTTCGAGTTGCCGGAGCGCGCTCCGTCCCTGCGCTGCGGCCGTGGCGTCCACCAGATCCGCCACCGCCTCGGCCTGCAGCAGGTCCATCTTGCCGTTGAGCACGGCGCGGCGGGTGAATTCACCGGGGCGCGCCGGACGGGCCCCGGCGGCGTGCAGCGCGGCCAGCAGCTGTGCCGGCACCAGGAGGCCGCCGTGGGGGTGCAGCTCCACCACGTCCTCTCCGGTCTCGCTCCCGGGACCCTTGAAGGTGAGGTAGAGTCCCCGGTCGATCGGCTCGCCCTCGCCACCCAGGAAGGTCGCCAGCCGGGCCTCCCGGAACGGTTCGGCCGAGAACCGGCGGATCACCCGGGCCGCCACGTCGAAGGCTCCCGTGCCGGACAGGCGGACCACCGCGACGGCGGAGCGGCCTGGCGGCGTGCCCAGGGCGGCGATGGGATCGGAGAGCATCAAGATGAAGATAGGGAGAAAGGGAGAGAGGGAGAAAGAAAGCAGGAGTCTTCCTCCTCTTTCTCTCTCCCTCTCTATCTCGCTTTCTCTCTGTCTCTCTATTTCTTCTTGCCCGCGGGCTTCACGGGGGCTGGCGGCGCGGCCGGCGGCGCCGGGTTCCGTTTCATCCGCTCCTGCGCCAGCAGCCACTGCTGGGGCACGCTGGCGATGTTCTGCACGGCGTAGTACAGGTTCAGGCCCGCGGCGAACTTCGCGAACAGCACCGTCATCATCACCGGCATCAGGTACAGCATCATCTTCATCTGCGGGTTGGGCTCCATCCCCATCTGGCCCACCTTGGAGACCAGGTCCATGGAGAGGCCCATCACCAGCGGGATGATGTAGAGCGGGTCATACCGCGACAGGTCGTCGATCCAGAGGAATCCCGCCCCGCGCAGCTCGATCGTGTTCTGGAACACGAAGAAGAGCGCGAAGAGGACCGGCATCGGCAGCAGCATCGGCCAGCAGCCGCCCAGCGGGTTGACGTTGTACTCCTTGTAGAGCTTGAACATCTCCTGCTGGAGCCGCTGCGGGTCGTCCTTGTGGCGCTCCTGGATCTCCTTGAGGAGCGGCTGGACCACCTGCATCTGCATGCTGGCCCGCATCGCCTTCTGGTTGAGCGGCCAGAGCGCCAGCCGGATCAGGATTCCGAAGAGGATCAGCGCCAGGCCGTAGCTGATGCCGAGCTCGTGCATCTTGACCAGCAGCCAGCGCGCGGCGACCGCCACCGGGCGGATGATGGTCCGGAAGCCCGGCCAGCCATACGGGTTCACGTCGTAGAAATCGTGACCCATCGCCCGGAGCCGCGGGTACTCCATCGGGCCGGCGTAGAGCGAATAGGCGAAGCCGCCGTCCGCCGGCAGCGCCATGCTCGCCAGGATGTCCGCCCCGAGGCTGCCTTCGGAGGCGTCGTGCGGCCGGGCCCAGACCCCGCTGATGCGGCCGCTGCTTCGGCCGCTTTCCAGGCTGTCCACCGCGAAGAGGGCCGTCACGAAATACTTCGACTTGACCCCGACCCACTCGAACGGCCCCGCGTAGGTGGTGGCGACACCGGCGTCGAGGCCGGCGAGCGCGTGCTTCTCGCTTTCGCTCAGCCCCTTGGTGACGATCGCCGCTTCCCGGTGGTGCTCGACCGAGTCGGACTCGGTGTTCCGGAGGCCCTCGCCCATGCCGACCAGGAGGGTCCCGCCGTTCGGGCCCAGGCCGGTCACCCGCCCCTGCACCGCAATCAGGTAGTTGTCCGGCACGAAGCGGTACTGCAGCTCCACCGAAACGCCGCCCCGGCTGGCGGTCAGCGTCAGGGGGGCGGTTCCCGCCACCAGGTTGTCGGACGACGGCGTGAAGTCCCAGTCCCGGATCGCGAGCGTGTCCCTGCCTGCGACCACCAGGAAGTTGAGGAGGTCGGCGCCGGCCGGCACGATCTGCGAGGCGGCGCCCGCCTCCGCCGGGTTCATCGAGCGGAAGCCTTCCAGCGACGCTTCGACCAGGCCGCCCCCCCGGGTGCTCACGCCGTAGCGGAACAGCGGCGACGTGACCCGGATGACCCGCTCCGGCTGGATCGTCGGCAGGGTGGAGTCGGGCGCGGCCACCATCGCCGCACCGGCACCGAGCGGTGTTGCGGGAGCGGCGGCCGGGGCCGGGGCGGTGGTGACCACGGTGTCCTGCCCGGGGGGAGGCGCAGGCGGACGCTTGAACATCACCGCCGGAAGCATGGCGATGGCCATCATCAGGACGATGGCGGAAACGACACGACGGTCCATGGATGCCGGAGTGAGAGTCGGTCAGGGTACGGGGTCGAAGCCACCCGGATTGAACGGGTGGCAGCGGATCAGGCGGCGCAGCCCGAGCCAACTCCCCTTGAGGACGCCATAGCGCTGCACGGCCTCCAAAGTGTACTGGGAGCAGGAGGGGTGGAAGCGGCAGGAGGGTGGCAGCACCGGCGAGATCACCCGCTGGTAGCCCCGGATCAGCCAGGCCGCCCCGGTGCGCGGCCAGTGGGTGATCGGCCTCACGACCATCCGTCCCGCCAGGCAAGCAGCTCGGCGCGCAGGACCGCGAAGCTCGCCCCGTACGCCTCCCGCCTGGCCCGGATCAGCAGGTCCCAGCCTGGCTGGGTCGGTTGCAGATCGCGGCGCCAGATCTCCCGGAGCCGGCGCCGCAAAAGGTTGCGGGCCACCGCGGTAGACTGGTACTTGGGTACGATCAGTCCCATCCGTGGGTGGCCCGCCGAGTTGTCCGTCCAGATCACGTCGAGATGGCCCAGGCGCCGGCGTTTTCCCTGCTGGAGCGTCCGCCGGATCTCGGCGGAAGCCGCCAAGCGCCGGGACCGCGGATACCCCTGCTGCTGCGTCAGGAACCCCCGTGCTTGCTGCCAACCGAAACGGTCAGCCGCTTCCGGCCCTTCTTCCGCCGGCGCGACAGCACCGCGCGGCCCCAGCGCGTCGCCATCCGCGCCCGGAATCCGTGTGTCTTGATCCGCCGCTTGTTCCGCGGACGATACGTAGGCTGCATACAGTCCTCCAGTGAGCCCGGAAAGCTATCACGGCAAATGGCTTACGGTCAAGAGCCTGGCCGGGCTGGCGGACCACTCCTTGGGTATTCCACAGTGTGGGAGGAGCGGAGATCCTGCCCGTCCGATCGTCCGACCAGCTGACTGTCCGACCATCCTGTTGACTTTTCCACATCCGGGGTCCATCTTCGCCGTCCCCTGACATCACCCTCCGCCGTCTGTCCGAGTCGAAATG
>DASWBQ010000041.1:0-1604 GCA_036390535.1 Gemmatimonadales bacterium
CGGTGGACCACGCCGTGGCGGTGGGCATGGTCGAGCGCGGCGGCGATCTCCATGGCGATCCGAATGGCCTCGCCGACGGGCAGCTTTCCCTCTCGCTGAAGCCGGTCGCGGAGGGTCTCGCCCTCGACGAACGGCATCACGTAGTAGAGGCAAGGGCCGTGGATCCCGGGCCCCGCGAGGTTTCCCGAATCGAAGAGCGGCAGGATGTGCGGGTGCTGCAGCGAGGCCGTGACCTCGATCTCCTTGAGGAAGCGATCCGCGCCGAGCAGCGCCGACAGCTCGGGCCTGAGCAGTTTGATCGCGACCCGGCGGTGGTGCTTCAGATCTTCCGCCAGGTAGACCGTCGCCATCCCTCCCTGGCCTACCTGCCGCTCGATGCGGTACTGGCCGGCGAGGCCGGCTTCAAGGGCGGCCTGGGCGTCGTCGGCACCCGGGAGGGGTGTCGGGCTCATCTACTTCTTCCTCATGGCCGCCCGCACCTCGTCGAACCAGTTGAGGGTCACGTTCAGGTAGGTGTCCCTGGTGGTGCTCGCGACCTCTCCCGCCTCCAGCATGATGAACCCCCGGTCGTCCGGGGTGACATCGTACCCGCGATGAAACGGGGTGTCGAACAGCCGCCCGAGCGGGAATAGCTCGTGGGCGGTGCCGGTCCGGAACGCGGCGCCGGGGAAAACCTCCACCGCGATCAGCTTTCGCTCTCGATTGACGTAGAACATCTCGCGCCCGCTGTGCGCCCAGGCGGGACCCGTGCCGCCCCCGACCGACACCTGCCACCGGGCGTCCGCGGCGTTTGGGAAGGGCCGGACGTAGACCTCCTCCTGGCCGGATTCCGCCGAGACGTAGGCCAGCCACCGGCCGTCGGGGGAGAGCGCCGGGCTGTAGGCATCGGAGGGGCCGCCGGCGATCTCCACCCGGGTCGTGTCGCCAATGGCGCGGCGGGCGGACACCCGGCGCTGGTTGTCGCTCACGCCCGTGCGGTACACCAGCCAATTGCCGTCACGAGACCATTGAGCTTCGTCCACCTGGCTGGTATCGGTCGCCATCAGTCTATCGGGCTTCCCGCTGCCATCGGCCCTCAGGCGGTAGAGGAATGAGAATCCGGTCCGGTCCGATGTGAGGCTCAGTGTCCGACCGTCGGGCTGCCAGGCAGGGCGGTAGTTGAGGGTACCGTCGAAGGTGAGGCGGGTGAGCGGGCCGCGGTCGAGCTGCTTCACCCACATGTCGGTCCGTCCCTGGGTGGTGACGCTCACCGCCAGCCGCCCCCCATCCGGGGAGAGCGCCAGAGAGTTGAAGAACCCACGCCACTCCGGGTCCACCGGGACGGCGCGTCCCTGCCGGTCCACCCGCACCACTGCGAAATCGGTCTGGCTCAGGCTGCCGACAGACATCATCGTGCCCGATGCCGAGACGTCGAACTCGGGAAAGATCGAGTTGCTGACGCTGACACCGGACAATAGCGGGATCGGGGTGCCGACCAGGGCCAGCTTCCCGAGATCGAACTCCGAGGCGAAGACGCTCCCCTCGGGCCTGACGAACACCAGGTGCCCGGTCGGCAGGTACCAGCCGCGCGTGGCGTTCTCCACCAGCGGCGTCCATTCACCGGT
>DASWBQ010000042.1:0-4906 GCA_036390535.1 Gemmatimonadales bacterium
CATCTGGGGAGCCCGCTCGGCCCGGAGTGTGGTTGCGGCCCTGCGGCGCCAGGCGGCCGAAGCCACGCTGGCCGTGGTCGAGGCGGACCTCGACGTTGACGTGGTCCGGGCCTGGACCGGGACCGTCGCGGCCACCCAGCGCGCCGGGCTCGCCGGGCGGGTGGTTGCGGCCTTCGACACCGCACTCCGGGTCAGTGCCGAGCGCCTCGGAGCGGGCGACGTCTCCGGCTACAGCCACCGGCGCCTGCAGCTCGAGGCCGCGCGGTACGCAGCCTGGCAGGCCGAAGCGCAACTCCAGGCCGACGCCGCCCGCCGAACGCTCGCCAACCTGATCGACTCCGGAGCGGCGCCCACGCTCCGCCTGCCGGACTCCCTGAGCGTGCCCCCGCTCGCGCCCGACTCGGCCCGGTTCGTGTCCGCGGCGCTTCGTCCGACCGTCCGGGCTGCCGCGCTCGCTGCGGCCAGCGAGGAGCAGGCGGTCACCGTCGTGGCCCGCGAGCGCATCCCCGTGCCAACCGTCGTCGGCGGCTTCAAGTCCGAGCAGGTGCCCGGCGACCCGGATACCTGGACCGGTTTCGTCGCGGGATTGTCGTTCCCCCTGCCCCTCTGGGACCGGCGCGCTGCTGCACGAGAGGCCGCGGTTGCCACCGGAGAGGCCGCCCGGTGGCAGGCGACAGCCACCGCACGGGAGGCGGCGCGGGATCTGGCGATGGCGCTGGAGGAGGTCCGGACGGTCGAGCTTCAGTCCGGACAACTCGGCCAACGTCTCGGGTTGGAGGCGCGCCGGGCCCTCGAGGCCCTGCAGATCTCCTGGCGGGAGGGCGAGATCACCCTGCTCGAGTGGCTCGATGGGGTCCGCGCCTGGCACGACGCCTTCGATGCCTATGCCACGCTCCAGGCCGAACGACTTCTCCGACGCGCCAACCTGGCCCGCGCCGCGGGCCTGTCGGTTACCGAACTGCTGACCGAGGTGCCCTGATGCGACCCGCCCTGACGGTTGCGCTCCTCCTGCTGCCGCTCGCCGCCTGTCGCGAGGAGGCCAGTCCCGACGACAGCGGCACCGAACTGCCGGGGGGCGCCATCACCCTCTGGACCGCGTCCACCGAGCTGTTCATGGAGCACCCGGCGCTGTTCTCGGGGACACCCAGCCGGTTTGCGGTGCATCTCACCGATCTGGCCGACTTCAGCGCGGTCCGCAGCGGAACGGTCACCCTTCGATTCAAGCGGCAGGATGGCGGCGAGCCCGTCGAAGTCGTTCAGGAGGCGCCGCGATCGCCGGGAATCTACGGCCTGGAAGTGACCTTCCCGTCCGGCGGCACCTGGGACCTGACCCTCGAGGTGACCGGCCCGCAGCTCACCGATCGGATCGAGGTGCCTGGTCTCATCGTGACTGAGGACGGCGACGAGCCGGCCCCGACGGAGGAACCCGCTGCCGGCGAAATCAGCTTCCTCAAGGAGCAACAGTGGAAGACGCCGGGCTTCCGCACCGAGGCGGCTGACAGCGGCGCGCTCGCGGCGACGATCGAAGCGAGCGGCGAGATCATCCCGGCCGCGGACCGGCTGGCCATCGTGGCCGCGCCGGTGGACGGAATCGTGGATGCCTCTTCGCTCCAGACCGCACCGCTGGTCGGGCAGCGCGTGGCTGCCGATGCCCCGCTGGCGGCGCTGCTTCCAGCCCTCGGCGATGCCGGCAGCGCGCTCGCCGAGGCGCAGGGACAGCTTCGCGCTGCGGAGGCAGAGTACGATCGGGCCCGCCGGCTGGTCGCCGCGGAGGCGGCCCCGCAACGACGGCTCCTTGACGCGGAGGTCGCCCGAGACCGCGCCCGGCAGGCGCTGGCAGGGCTGGGTGGCGGACTGGAAGCCGGGCGACTGGTGCTCCGGTCCCCGATCGGCGGGATCATCGCTGACCGGCATATCGTCGCGGGGGCCCGGGTTTCGGCCGGCGATCCTCTGTTCACCATCGTGGACCCGTCCGTCATTTGGGTCCGGGCGCGGGTGCCCGCCGCGAGCGTCCCCGCCATCCGGCCGAACGCCGCCGCTCGCTTCCGGTACGAGACCGCTGGCCCCTGGCGTCCCACCGGCCGCCGCGTCACCACCGCACCCCTCATCGACAGCGTCTCGCGCACTCTCGCGCTGGTCTGGGAAGTCGGCAATCCCACCGGGGCGATCCCGATCGGCACCACCGCGACGGTGGCGGTGCCGCTCGGCGGCGAGGTCCCGGGCGTGACCATTCCAGCCTCGGCCATCGTCGAGGAAGATGGCATCCCGGTCGTCTACGTTCAGGTGGCCGGGGAGTCCTTCACCCGCCGGGTGGTCCGACTGGGCGCGCGCGGGGCGGACCGGGCGATCGTCCTGGACGGCGTCCGCCTCGGCGAACGGGTGGTCAGCGGTGCCGCCTATCAGGTGAGGCTGGCTTCGCTCGGGAGCAGCGTTCCCGCCCACGGGCACGAGCACTAGGCCGCTCATGCTGAACCAATGGATTGCCTGGTCGCTGCGCCGCCGGTTCATCGTGCTGGCGCTGTCGGCCCTCGTGCTGGTCGCTGGCGCCTGGACGGCCACCCGGATGCCGGTGGACGTCCTGCCGGACCTGACCGCTCCCACGGTGACGGTGCTGGCTGAGGCCCACGGAATGGCGCCCGAGGAGGTCGAGGCGCTGGTCGCCTTCCCGATCGAGACTGCCGTCAACGGCGCCACCGGCGTGCGCCGGGTGCGGGCCTCGCTGGCGGCCGGCATTGCCGTCATCTGGGTGGAATTCGACTGGGGCACCGACATCTTCCGTGCCCGCCAGGTCGTGGCCGAGAAGCTCCAGACGGTGGCAGGCTCCCTGCCGCCGGACCTGCCTCCGCCGGTGCTGGCGCCGGTGTCGTCCGTGATGGGCGAGATCATGATGGTGGGCCTCACCGGCCCGCAGTCGCCCGCGGAGCTCCGCACCGCGGCGGATTGGCTGATCCGCCGCCGCCTGCTGGCCGTGCCGGGCGTGGCCCAGGTGATCCCCACCGGCGGCGAGGTTCGCCAGTATCAGGTCCAGCCCGACCTCGCCCGAATGCGCGCCGCCAGCGTCACCCTCGCGGAGGTGGTCGAAGCTGCTGCCGCCTCCAATGCCGTCGCCACCGGCGGAGTCTACGTCCGCGATGGCCAGGAGTTCCTGGTGCGCGGGCTGGCCCGGGCCCGTTCCGTGGACGACATCGCGCTCACCACTGTGGCGATGCGGGGTGACACGCCGGTACTGCTGCGCGACATCGCCGACGTGCGGGTCGGCAGCGCCACGCCGATCGGCAGCGGCGCGGTCAACGCCGAGCCGGGCGTGGTGCTGGCCGTCCAGAAGCAGCCTGGCGCCAACACCCTCGAGCTGACCCGGCTGATCGAAGCCGAGCTCTCGGCGCTGCAGGCCAGCCTGCCCGAAGGCATGCGGCTGCACACCGACCTCTTCCGCCAGGCGGACTTCATTGCGGTGGCGATCCGCAACGTCCGGATCGCGCTCCTCGACGGGGCGGTGCTGGTCGTTCTCATCCTGCTGCTGTTTCTGGCCAACGTCCGGGCCACCGCCATCTCGGTCCTGGCGATTCCGCTGTCCCTGGCCGTCGCCGTCCTGGCGATGCAGGCCCTTGGCTTCACCATCAACACGATGACCCTCGGCGGCATGGCCATCGCCATCGGGGCCCTGGTCGATGACGCCATCATCGACGTGGAAAACGTCTTCCGCCGCCTGAAGGAGAATCACCACCTGCCGCCGGCGCGGCAGCATCCCGCCCTGCGCGTGGTCTACCGTGCCTCCCGGGAGATTCGCGGCTCGATCGTGAGCGCCACGCTGATCATCATCGTGGTCTTCGTCCCGCTGCTGCTGCTGGGCAGCGTGGAGGGGCGCCTCCTCCGCCCCCTCGGTGTGGCGTATATCGTGGCCCTGGTCGCCTCCCTCGTCGTCGCCGTCACCGTCACGCCCGTTCTCTGCTACCTCCTCCTGCCGAAGTCGCGGGCGGTGCAGGAGGAGCGCGAGAGCCGGGTGGTGACCTGGCTCAAGGTGCGCTACGGGCGCACCCTCGATGTCGTCCTGCGACGGCCCGGGTGGGTGCTGGCCGGTGGGGCGGCCGCACTGATCGCCTCGCTGGCGGCCCTGCCTCTTCTGGGCAGCGCCTTCCTGCCGGACTTCAACGAGGGCTCCCTCACCATCTCCGTGGTGACCGTGCCCGGGACTTCCCTCGCCGAGTCCGACGCCATCGGCCGGCGGGTCGAGCGGATCCTCCTGGCCCGTGAGGAGGTCCGGACCACCGACCGGCGCCAGGGCCGGGCCGAGCTCGACGAACACGCCCAGGGGGTCAACGCCGCCGAGGTGGATGTCACCCTGCAGGACGACATCGACCGGGACGCCCTGCTCGACGCTCTGCGTCGCGAGTTCTCCCTCATTCCGGGCACCAGCATCACCATCGGCCAGCCGATCGGGCACCGGATTGACCACCTGCTCTCCGGTACCCGCGCCAACATCGCGGTCAAGTTGTTCGGCCCGGACCTGACCCGCCTTCGTCAGCTCGGCGGTGAGATCCGGGATCGCGTGCAGGCGGTGCCGGGCGTCGCCGACCTCCAGTTGGAGCAGCAGGTGGAAGTGCCCCAGCTCCGCATCATCCCCGACCGGGCGGCCCTGGCCCGGTCCGGCATCACTCCGGGTGCGCTGGCGGAGGCGATCGACGTCGCGATCGGCGGGCACGTGGTATCGCGAGTCCTGGAGGAGGGACGAAGCGTCGACCTGGTGGTCCGGCTTCCGGAACCGGCGCGCGCCGACCCTGCGGCCATCGCGACCCTCCCCATCGATGCCCCGGGCGGGCGACGGGTGCCGCTTGGTCAGCTGGCGGAGGTCAGGGTCGACCGCGGCCCCAACGCCATCTCCCGCGAGAACGTGCAGCGCAAGATCGTG
>DASWBQ010000043.1:0-1719 GCA_036390535.1 Gemmatimonadales bacterium
ACGACCCCTACCGGGGCGCCACCATTCGCGGCGGGCAGCTTCGCTTGCCGGACGGACCGGGGCTGGGAGTCACCCCGGCATAGACGGCAGGGCGGCACGGCGGCAGGAGGATGAGGGCGGCTCGTCTGGCCGCCCTTCTCAATTCCGGCCGCCCTGCCGCCCTGCCGCCCTGCCGCTCTATCCTTCCCCCATGTCGTTCGTTCGCGTCGCCCTCCCGCTGCCGCTCTTCGATCCCTACACCTATCGGGTGCCCGAGACGCTGGCCGATCGGGTGCGGCCAGGCGCGCGCGTCGTGGTGCCGGTACGGCGACAGGAAATGGTCGGCATCGTCGTTGAGGCCGGCGCCGAGGCCCCCGCGATGGAGGCGAAGGAGATCCTTGCGGTGCCGGATCCCGAACCGGCGATCACCGAGCCGCTGTTGGGCACGGCCGACTGGATCGCGCGCTACTACGGCGCCCCGGGCGGACTGGTGCTCCGGGCGATGCTGCCATCGGGCATGTGGGGGCGGACCACGGTGCTGCTCCATCTCGAGGAACCGGGCCGGATCGGCGGCACCGCGGGAGCGCTGCTGGAGTGGCTGGCCGGGCGCGGCGGCACCGGCACCGTCTCGGCCGCCTCCCGCGCGCTGCGCCGCCCCGTCTGGGACGTTGCGGAACGGCTCACCCGGGTCGGGGCGATCCGGATGTCGGTCCAGCCCCCTGACACGGCGGCCTCGATATCCACCGAGCGGGTCATCGCCCTCGCCGGGGAACCGCTCACCCTGCTGGAACGGGAGGAACGGTTCCGGCGCCGTCCCCGCCAGCGAGCGCTGTACGAGACGCTGGAACAGGTGGGGGGTGGACTGCCGAGCCGGCACCTCGAGGAACGGCTCGGCTTTTCCGACGCGCTGGTGCGGGCGCTGATTGCGTCGGGGCTGGCGCGGGTGGAGGCTTCTGAGGTCGTGCGCGATCCCTTCGCCGCCGAGCCGGCGACCCCTCCACCCGGCCTGCCCACCGCCGACCAGCGAGGGGCCATCGACGCCATCGCCGCCCTGGGGCCCGGGACCAGCGCGCTGCTCTTCGGGGTCACCGGCAGCGGCAAGACGCTGGTCTACCTCGAGCTGATCCGCCAGGCGCTGGCGGCCGGGCGGGGCGCCATTCTGCTGGTTCCGGAGATCGGGCTCACGCCGCAGACGGTCAGCCGGGTACGGGGCGTCTTCGGCGACCAGGTGGCGGTGCTCCACAGCGGCCTCTCCGACGGCGAGCGCGCCGATGCCTGGCGACTGCTGCGCCGCGGCGAGCGGCGGGTGGCGGTGGGAGCGCGCTCCGCGGTCTTCGCCCCGGTGCGCGACCTCGGGATCATCGTCGTGGACGAGGAGCACGAGCCCTCCTACAAGAACGGGGAGATGCCGCGGTACCACGCCCGCGAGGTCGCAGGGGTGCGCGCCCAGCTGGAAGGCGCCCGCCTGGTGCTGGGCAGTGCCACGCCCTCGCTCGACACCTTCGGCCGGATCGGCCCGAAGCTCACCCGCGTCGACCTTCCCGCCAGAATCCTGGCGCGCCCGCTGCCCCCGGTGACACTGGTAGACCTCCGGACCGCTCCCCTGGTGCGAGGCACGGCCGGGGTGCCCTGGAGCGAGGCGCTCGACCAGGCGATTGCTGTCACCCTCGATCGGGGCGAGCAGGTCCTGCTCCTGCTGAACCGGCGGGGCTTTGCCTCGTTCCTGCAGTGCGCCTCCTG
>DASWBQ010000044.1:0-2424 GCA_036390535.1 Gemmatimonadales bacterium
GCCAGCGTTCCGCGAATCCGCGCCGCCGCCTCGTGCTGGTAGATCAGCGCGATCGGCGGCCCGCCGATCGACGTCATCGTCCCCATGAACCCGGACACCGCCCCGGCGGCCACCAGCGTCCGCGGCGTTGGCCGGAGCGTCACCCCGACCGCCGTCAGCCCCACCGCCGCCAGCACCAGGCCGCCGAACAGCAGGTCCATCCCCCGCGCCGAGATCACCGACAGCACCGCCACCGCCGCCACCGTCCCGGCCACCCGGCCGCTCAGCGACCACCCCAGGTCGCGACCCTGCACCGCGTGCCACTCCCGCCGCGCCATCAGCAGCGTCAGCACCAGGGAGGACACCATCAGCGGGCCGGGAACCAGCCGGGGATCGATCAGGTAGAGCAACGGGGCGGCCAGCAGCGCCAGCCCGAACCCGATCGTCCCCTGCAGCAGCGCGCCCCCGGCGATCACCGCCGTGGTGGCCGCGAAGGCGGGACCGGTCATCGAAAACCGGCCCGGGCTACCGCTGGAGGGGAAGAGCTGGGCATTATTCTCGTCTATGTCCGTTGTGTGGTCGACGGCTTTCCGGCACGTCCCCTGCAACACCGCAGGCGCCGGAACCGGCTTGGATGATGGGAGATAACTGCATGATCCGCAAGAAGTTGACGAAGATTGCCCTGCTCGCCCTCGCCCCCCTCGCGGTCGGCACCTACGTCCTCCAGGGCCAGGTGGCCTCGGACGGGCCCCGGCTGTTCGCGCAGGTCATGCGGATGGTCGAGCAGTACGCCGTCGACTCCCTCACCAACGCCCAGATCTACGAGAAGGCGGCCCGCGGGCTGGTCAAGAACCTCAACGACCCCTACGCCGACCTTTACTCCCCCGAGCAACTGAAGGCCTTCCAGCGCAACACCCTGGGCAACAATTACGGCGGGCTCGGGATGCAGATCCAGAGCCAGGACGGCTTCATCACCGTCACCTCCGTCTTCCCCGACACCCCCGCCAGGCTCGGCGGCGTGCAGGCCGGCGACCGGATCATCCTGGTCGACACCACCACCGTCACCGGGATGGCGACCGACGAGGTCTCCCGCCGCCTCACCGGCGTCGCCGGCACGACCGTGAGCGTCGGCTTCGCCCGGGCCGGCGTCGACGAGCTCATCCGGACCACCTTCACCCGCGCCATCATCCGGGTGCCGGCGGTCCCCTACGCCCTCGTGCTCGATGGCGGCGTCGGCTACGTCCCCCTCAACCGCTTCAACGAGTCGGCCGCCGAGCAGTTCGAGCAGGCCGTCCAGTCGCTCAAGGCGCAGGGAGTGAGCGCCTACGTCATCGACCTCCGGGGCAACCCCGGCGGCAGCCTCGACCAGTCGCTCGAGATCGTCAATCTCTTCCTGAACCCGGGGCAGGAGATCGCCAGCGTCCGGCACCGCGGCCGGAATCCCGAGATCTTCAGGTCCAACCGGCCGTCGCTGGTCGATTCGACCCGCGTCGTGGTCCTGATCAACCAGTTCTCCGCCTCGGCGTCGGAGATCGTCGCCGGCGCGCTCCAGGACAACGACCGCGCTCTGGTGATCGGCCAGAGCAGCTTCGGCAAGGGCCTCGTCCAGACCCTCTACCCCCTCGAGGGCGGCTGGGCCATCAAGCTCACCACCGGCAAGTGGTACACGCCGAGCGGCCGCTCCATCCAGGGCGAGCACCAGCAACTCGCCGACGGCCGCTTCGTCGAGTACGCTCCCGACTCCGCCGAGACCGACTCGGCCCGCCGGGCGCGGCCCAAGTTCAAGTCGACCGGCGGCCGCGTCGTCTTCGGCGGCGGTGGGGTGACGCCCGACGTGATCGTGAAGCCCGACACCATCACCACCCCGGAGCAGGAGTTCCTCCGCGCCGTCGGGCCCAAGCAGGGAACCCTCTACACCACCGTCTACGGCTTCAGCCGCGACCTCAAGAGCAAGGTGAAGCCCGACTTCACCGTCACGCCGGAGTGGCGGGACGAGCTCTACCAGCGGCTCGCCAAGGCCGAGGTGAAGGTCGACCGCGCCGTCTACGATCGCGCCGAGCCGCTGATCAACCGGGTGCTCGAGGAGCAGGTCGCGAGCCTCGCCTTCGGCGACTCCACCGCCTTCCGCCGCCGGATCCATGATGACCGGCAGCTGCTCACCGCCCTCGACTACCTGAAGAAGGGGCCCACCCAGCGCGCCCTGCTGGCGATGGCGCCGCCGCAACAGTAGCAGTGAAAAGTGAAAAGTGAAAAGTGACAAGTGAAAGGGGACTCCACCGAGGAGCCCCCTTTCACTTGTTACTTATCACTTTTCACTTCTCACCGAGCAGGATCCCCCTCCGGATCCTCACCGCCCTCGCGTCCGCCCCCGGGTCGAACTCCAGCAGCTGGATCTCCCTGGCCAGCCGCGTCAGCGTCCCCGGCAGCGTCAGCCGCTCCGCGCCC
>DASWBQ010000045.1:0-4412 GCA_036390535.1 Gemmatimonadales bacterium
AGGAACTGGTGCATGCCGGGCGCTCGGCCGATGACGCCGGCGACATGATCGCCCTGCTCGACATCGCCCGCGGCTTCCTGGACGCCGCGGATTCCGCCGCGGTCGAGTCATCGGCTCGCCTCTATCGGATCGAGCTCAGCCGGCTGCTGTCACGCCGGCATCTCGCCCAGTTCGCCAAGCTCGCGGCGATCGGGAAGCACCGGGAACTGGCGGTGGACGTACTGCGGCGTCTCGGAGCAGAGGCGACCGAGGTGCTGATGGAACTCCTGGTCGAGTCGGACTCCATGCCCGAGCGCCGCGGCCTGTTCAACGCCCTCACCCGCATGGCCGACGGCACCGACATCATCACCCACCACCTCGACCACCCCGCCTGGTACGTCGTGCGGAATGCCGCCGAACTCTGTGGGGAGCTCCGGCTCGAGGGGTCGGTCCGCGGGCTGGCGGGCGCCGCGCGCCACGCCGACGAGCGGGTCCGCAAGTCGGTCGTCACCGCCCTGGTGAAGATCGGGACGCGCGAAGGGCTCGAACCCCTGGCCCGGCTGCTCAAGGACCCCTCGCCTGCGATCCGTCTGCAGGTGCTCGGCGCCCTGGACGCGCAATGGGGGCGGCCGCTCGCCATGTCCCTTGCGGCGCTGCTCGAAACCGAAGACCATCCAGAGGTGGTGCGCGAGGCCCTGAAGGCGCTGGGACGCATCGGGACGCCGGACGCGCTCCAGGCCCTGAGCCGGGCGGCCGCAGGTGGCAACCCACGCCTGACCCGGCGCCAGCAGCTCCAGGCTGTCGAGGGCCTTGGGCTCGCAGGCGCGCCTGCCGCGAATATCCTGCGGAGCCTGGCTCAGGGCGGAGACCGGGACGTCGCCGAGAGCGCCACCAAGGCGCTCGAGGCTGTACCTGCATAGACGGAGAACGCTGATGCGCCGGACCTTCCCGAAGACCCGCCTGGCGGCGGGCGTTCTGCTGACTGCCTTCCTGGCCACTTGCAGCAAGCCCGAGGGCCGGTCCGATATCGCCGTCGAGGCCGGCGGGGCCTCCCTGACGCCGGCCCAGCTCGGGGAGTGGGTCGCCAGGGTGCCCGGCCGGCAGCCGACCCTGCGGGACGCCGAGTTCGTGGCCACCGTCTGGGCCGACTACACCCTCCTGGCGCAGGCCCTGGAGCGCGGCGATTCGCTGACCGATCCCGCCACCGTCGAGGCGGCGCTGCTGCCCGACCTCGGTCTCCAGGTGCTCCGTGCCTGGCACGACACCATGGTGGCGCGTCGGCCCCGCGTGGCCGCCGATCGGATCGACTCGATCTACGCCCAGGACACCGTCCGCGTCTTCCAGCACGTCTTCTTCCGGGTCCGTGATCCGCAGGACGTCCGTGAGGTTGCGGCCGCCCGCGCGGCCGCCGATTCCATTTTCGCGATGGCGCGGGACTCCAGCGCCGATTTCGCGGCGCTCGCCAAGGCCCGCTCGGAAGACCCCACCACCGCCTCCACCGGCGGCTGGCTGCCGGTCGGCGCCCCCGGCGCCCTGCCGCCGGAGTTCGAGCGGGGCGCCTGGCGCCTCGCGCCGGGCGCGGTGGCCGGGCTGTCCAGTCGACTCGGGATTCACATCGTCCGGCGCCCGCCGCTGGCCGAAGCGCGCGACCGGCTGACGCAGTACGCGGAATCATTGGCGACCCGGCAGGCCGATGCCCGGTACCTGGACAGCCTCACCACCGCCGTCGGGCTCGCGGTCAGCGGGCAGGCGGTGCCGTCTCTCCGCGCCTTCTTCGCCAACCCGTCCGACCGGAGCAGCGGGACGGTGGCTCTGGCGACCTGGACCGGCGGCGAGCTGACGCTCGCGTACGTGGCCCGATGGATCGACCTCCTCCCGCCACGCGGCTACCTCGACCTCCGGGGGGCCAGCGATCTCGCCCTCGAGGCCTTCGTGAAGGAGCTGGCTCAGCAGGAGCTGATGCTGGCGCAGGCCCGCGCCGCCGGGATCGTCGTGACGCCAGCGGAGCGGGCGGCGCTGGACTCGGGCTACGGACGGAACCTCGCCGGCGCGGTCGCCATGCTCGGGGTGAGCCCGGGCGCCGCCCTGCCACAAGGCGGTGGAGCGCAGCGGGTGGCGGCGCTTCTCGAGGGGCTGACCTCGGACCGCGAGCGGTGGCGGCCGCTGCCGGGCGCGCTCAGCGCGGTGCTCAGGGAGCGTGGAGGCTACCGGTTGCACCAGGCCGGGATCGCGGCGGCCCTCGAGGTGGCCCGCGCCACCAGGGCGACGCCTCAGTAGCAGGCGTCGCCCTTGCGTGTGGGACGCCCGCTCGCCGGCGTCTCCTTCTCATCGCACCTTCACAAAATCCCGAACCCCGGAGGCCCGTCATGCGTCCGCTTTCGCGTCCGCTGGTACTGGTGCTGGCTCTGGCCGCTGGCTGCGGTGGGGGGGACGGTGGCTCGGGCCCGGACGAAGGTACCACGAAGATGACCCTCGCGTCGCCCAGCGGCGACAACCAGCAGGCCTCGCCGGGCACGCAGCTCGAGCCGCTTCGGGTAGCGATCCGGACGGGCAACACCCCGGAGCCCGGACGGACGGTGACCTGGGCCATCGTTCAGGGGAGCGGCACCCTCAGCGCGACAACATCGACCACCGATGGCGGCGGCATCGCGTCGGTGCGCCTGACCCTCGGCCCGGCCGCCGGCAACACCCGGGTGACGGCCTCGTCACCGGGAGTGAGCGGGTCGCCGATCACCTTCAATGCCGCGGCCGTGATCCCAGGCCAGTTCGCCCAGGTGGACGTGGTCAACGATGCCTTCGACCCGGCATCGATCACCATCGCGCCGGGCGGCACCGTCTCCTTCCGGTGGTCTGCAGGAAGCCGCGGCCACAACGTGGTGCCGGTGGCGCCGGCGACGCGCCCCAGCCAGCCCACCCTCCGGGACGGGCCCTTCACCCACGAGGAGATCTTCCCGACCGCCGGCACCTACCGGTACTTCTGCTCGGCCCACGGGACCGAGAATAGCGGCATGCGGGGCACGGTCGTCGTCCAGTGAGGGGCCCACGACTGGGCCTGCTCGCCGTCCTCCTCGCGGCGCCGGCTGCCGCCCAGGAGGATTGCTACCCCGGGCCGGAGTCGAACGAGGCGAAGACCCTGGCGATCCTCTCGGTGCCCCTCGCGTTCGCGCCGCTGCGTGCCCCGGCCCGACCGGAGTCGGGCGCGGTCGAGGTCGCCCTCGAGATCAGTGCCATCCCCACCATCGACTCCGCCACTCGCACGCCGACGATCTGCCGCCCCGGCAAGGGACCGGAGAACACCGACCTCCTCTTCGCCCTGTTTCGGCCGCGGGTCCTGGTCGGGCTTCCCGGAGGATTGGCTCTCGACCTGAGCTGGATTCCGCCGATCCGGGTGAATGGAGTCAAGGCCAACCTCGTCGGCCTCGCCCTCGGCAAGACCCTCGGCATCGGCGCGAGCGTGACGGTGGGCCTTCGGGCCCACGGCACCTTCGGCGAAATCCGGGCACCCGTCACCTGCCCCGAGGAGGCGCTGGAGGACCCCGACAGCGCCTGCTACGGCGGGATCGAGTCGGACGATCGCTACCGGCCCAACATCTTCGGCGGGGACGTGACCGCCGCGCTCCGGTTGGCCGGCGGCACGCTGCGCCCCTACCTCGGCGCAGGCTACAATCGCCTGGAGCCGCGCTTTCAAGTGCAATTCACCAACCGGGCCGGGGAACTCGACGACCGGAAGGTGATCGTGGACCTCGACCGCGGCGTGATTTTCGGAGGGCTGGACTGGGCCGCCAGCGGGCGCCTGGCCCTGAGCGGCGAAGTCTACGCCGCCCCGGTCGACGCCGTCACCGGCCGGATTGCGCTTCGGGTAGGCCTGTAGCCGGGCTACCGGTCCGACCAGACCGCCAGCCCGGCGCCGCCCGGGTCGGTGAAGTGGAACCGGCGGCCGCCGGGGAAGTCGAAGATGTCCTGGGTGATCCGGCCGCCGGCCGCCAGCACCGCGTTCCGAAGCGAGGCGAGGTCGGCGGCGTAGAGCACCACCAGCACGCCTTCCCCCGCGCGCTGCTTCTCCTCGCGGAGCCCGCCCGACAGGCGGCCGTCGCTGAAGCTGGCGTAGTCGGGGCCGTAGTCGGTGAAGCGCCACCCGAACACCTGCCCGTAGAACTGCTTGGCCCGGGCCACGTCCGGCACCGGGATCTCCACGAAATCGATCCGCCGGTCGTGCCGCGCCTGCGCCAGGGTGGCGATCGACTCGCATCCGGTGCGCCGCTGGGTGTCGACGATCTGGAGGATCCGCCACCCGTCCGCGGTGCGGACCAGCTGGTAGCTGTCCACGCCGCAGTGGCTCACCGCGCCGTTCACCAGGAAGTCGTACTCGACCCAGACGGTCGCCAGGTGGTCGTCGAGCCGCACCTCGGGGTTGTAGATCCGCTCCTCCAGGG
>DASWBQ010000046.1:0-1623 GCA_036390535.1 Gemmatimonadales bacterium
GCCCTGGAGGTGCTCGATCGGGTTCACGTGATACTTCACCTCCACCCCGCGGATCAGGCCGAAGTACCCGCGTTCTGGCCTTTGACAGGGCTCCCGCGGTCGCCGGCGGTCCCGGTCCTGACGGTCCGCACCAAGTGCGACCTCGTCGCCGGTGGCGCCGTCGGCGGCATTCCAGTCTCCGCCACGACGGGCGCCGGCCTGGACGAGCTCCTGGACCAGGTTCGCCCATTGCTGCCCGAGGGGCCGTTCGAATTCGATCCCGAGGACATCGGCACGCAGCCGGTCCGGTTCTTCGCGACCGAGTACCTCCGGGAGGCGGCCTTCGACCTCCTGGGCGACGAACTGCCCTACGCCGTCGCGGTGGAGGTGGAGGAGTTCCGCGAGCACACGACGCCGATATACATTCGTGTCACCCTGCTGGTGGAACGGGAGTCGCAAAAGGGCATCGTGATCGGACGAGGCGGCCAGATGCTCAAGGCCCTGGGGGCCCACGCCCGGCTGAGGCTGGAAGCGCTGATCGGTGCCCAGGTCTACCTCGATTGCTGGGTGAAGGTGCTCCCCGGCTGGCGCAAGAACGCCGTCGCCCTCGACAGGCTTGGCTTCCCCGAATCGCGAGACTGATCCATGCCACTGGCCCCCGAACTGCTCGAAATCCTCGTCTGCCCGCGCTGCAAGGGTGACCTCGAATACCGGACCGACCCGGAATCCCTCGTCTGCCATGCGTGCCGGCTGGTCTACGCGGTCGAGGACGGCATTCCCGTCATGCTGATTGACGAGGCGCGGCCCCTTTGAGCGACCTCATCGTATCCGCCCGCCACGAGGCGGGGCGTCTCGGCCACGACTACATCGGGTCGGAACACCTGCTGCTGGCCCTGATCGAGACTGGGGATCCGGCGCTCGGCGCCGTCCTCGGCGCCTTCTCGATCACACCAGAGACGCTGCGGGAGCGAATCGAGAAACGAGCCCCGCGGGGGCGCGGGGCCCCTGCCGACCTCGAGTCGATCCCGATCCGGTCCGGCGCCCGCCGGGTGATGGACGCCGCCACCGGGCTGGCCGGCGGGTCCCAACCGGGGTCTCGCCATGTCCTGGCGGCGCTCCTGGCCGACGGAAAAGGGATCGTGGCGACCAGCCTGAACGACCTCGGCGCCCCCGTTGCAAAGGTCCGGGACGCACTGGGGGTGTCGCCACCGGCTCCGGAACGCCAAGTCGCACCGGTTGCCGGCACGGCGCCGCCCGAGCAGAAGCCAGGTCAGCCCCGGGACCGGAAGGGAAGGGACCGGGGCCCGAAGGACCAGGCGAGCCGGCCGCCGGAAGCGAAGCGGCCCCGGACCGAGCCGGCGGCCCCGCCCGCCGCGCCGCGCTCCGAGCCGCCACAGCCCCCCCGGATTCCGCCAGTCCACGACCCCTTCCTGACCTGGCGAAAGCTTCCGCTGCTCGCCATCCCGCTCAGCCTGTACTTCGGCTTCGTGGCGCACGCGTCGCCGATGGTGGTCTTCATCACGGCGTGCGTGGCGGTGCTGCCGCTCGCAGGGTACATGGGCGAAGCCACCGAGCACCTCTCGACCCGAACCGGGCCGACGCTGGGCGGCTTCCTCAACGCCACCTTCGGCAACGCCGCCGAGC
>DASWBQ010000047.1:0-7040 GCA_036390535.1 Gemmatimonadales bacterium
GGCAGACAGCGCGGAACAGCGCCGGGGCGGGTGCCTCTACCGTCGCCTGCCGGGCGTCGCGGAAGACCTTCCCGCCGGCCCAGTCGGGGTCGCCGGGGATCGGCCCAGCCATCGACCAGCTGGTCTCGACGCCTCCGCCATTATAGCTGCCCAGGGCCGCGCGGATCGCCTCGCGCACGGTCAGGAGCCCCTGCGGGATGAGCGCGGCAATCCGATCGTCCCGGCAGACCACCGGGTTCCGGAGGCCCTCGGCCAGCGGCTTGGCGATGCTGTGGCTCAGCGGCGTGACGAGGTGAATCCAGTACGAGCTGAGCCGGGGCGTCAGCACCGGCACCGGGATGATCCAGCGGCGCCGGAGGCCGAGCGCCTCGGCCATCACCTGCATGATGTCCCGGTAGCGCATCACGTCGGGGCCGCCGATGTCGAAGGTGTCCCCGATGGTCTCCGGCACCGCCAGGCACCCCACCAGGTAACCGACCACGTTCCGGACGGCGATCGGCTGGCACGGGGTGCTGACCCACTTCGGGGTGATCATCACCGGCAGCCGCTCGACCAGGTAGCGGAGGATCTCGAAGGAAGCGGACCCCGACCCGATGATCATGGCGGCGCGGAAGACCGTCACGGGCACCCCGGTCGAGGCGAGTTCGTGCTCGACCTCCCGGCGCGAGGCGAGGTGGGTGCTGAGGTCGGGGCCGGTCTCGCCCAGCCCGCCCAGGTAGATGATCCGCCCGACGCCCGCCTGCCTCGCCGCCTCGGCGACGTTCCGGGCGAGGCGGCGGTCCTCTTCGGCGTAGGCGCGCCCCGCGGTCATCATCGAGTGGACCAGGTAGTAGACGGCATCACAGCCGACCAGGCTCCGGGCGATCACGCCCACGTTGCCGAGTTCCGCCTGGTGGATCTCGACCCGGTGAGCCCAGACCCGGTCGGCCAGCTTGCCGGGCGTGCGCACCAGGCAGCGCACGGTGTGCCCGGCGTCGAGCAGTCGCGGCACCAGCCGGCCGCCGATGTAGCCGGTGGCCCCGATGATGGCGACGCGCTGGGGAACGGTGGCTACTGGGGCGTCAGGAAGCCGCATGGACACAAATCAGCGCACTTCCCGCAGGCCTGGCAACGCTCGAGGTGCACCGCGAAGTACGCCCCCGGTTGGCCGTGGGCGAGCCGGGTGAAGCCGCCGGCGTTGCAGAACATGAAGCACTGCTCGCAGCCGTAACAGAGCCCGCACGAGAAGCAGCGCGAGACCTCGTGGAGAAACTCCGCCTCGGTGATGGTGCCCAGCAGCTCGGCGTCCGGATCGGTGCGCCATTGGTCCGCCGGCTTCCGCGGCAGCGTGACCGGCGGACTGGCCGGATAGAAGTCCGGCTTGACCGCGCGCTTCGGGAGCGGTGTCGCCGCCTCGCGGGGCGGCGCCGGGGCCCCCAAGAGCCGCGCGTGCACCGCTTCGGCGGCTTCGCGGCCCTGCGCGATGGCCCGGCCGGCGATGCCAAGGCCCATGGTGTCGCCGCCGGTCCAGACGCCGCCCACCAGCTCGCCATCGGGCGCGGGCTCCGCCCAGACGGTCTGCCGCCCCGGCTGCCCCAGCGCACCCCAGTCGGGCTGCTGCGAGACGGCGGCGATGACGGCGTCGGCGGCGATCGGGTAGTCCGAGTCGGGGACGGGCACCGGAGCCCGCCGCCCGGAGCGGTCGGGTTCGCCCAGTTTCATCCGCCGCACCACCACCCCGACGAGCAGGCCGTCCTCGCGGACGATCTCGACCGGCGCCGCCAGGTACTCGATCTCCACCCCTTCGGCGATCGCGTCCTCCACCTCCGCGGCGATGGCGGGCATTTCGGCGCGAGTGCGCCGGTACAGCATGGTGACGGCCGCGCCACTGCGGCGCGCGGCGCGGGCCGCGTCGACCGCGGTGTTGCCGCCGCCCACGACCACGACGCGCTCACCGAGCGCGACGGTCTCGCCGCGATTCACCCGGGCCAGGTACTCCGTCCCCGTCATGCTGCCGGGGCCCTCCTCGCCGGGAACGCCGAGGGTGAGGCCGCGCCCCGCGCCGATGCCAAGGAAGAGGATCTCGTGCCGGTGCTGGAGCGTGGCGAGGTCGACGTGGTGGCCGACGGCGGTGTCGAGCCGCAGTTCGACCCCAAGGTCGAGGATCCGGGCGATCTCGGCCTCGAGCACCTGCTCGGGCAGCCGGTACTGGGGAATGCCGTAGTAGAGGGCGCCGCCCGGCCTGGCCGCGCTCTCGTACACCGTGACGGGATAGCCGCGGCGGGCCATCTGGTAAGCGAAAGAAAGCCCCGCGGGACCCGCTCCGATGACGCCGATGGACTGCGGCCGGCTGCCGGGTGCGGCGAGCCGCGGTAACGGAAGCCCTTGCGCCAGGCCCCAGTCGCCGAGGAAGCGCTCGAGGGCGTTGATGGCGACGGCGCCGTCCTTCCCCGCGCGGCTGCAGTCGTCCTGGCAGGGATGGGGACAGATCCGCCCCATCGTCGCGGGGAAGGGGTTGATGGCGGCCACCGATTCCCATGCCCGGGTGTAGGCCTCGTGGTCGGACAGGCCGTGCTGCTTCCGCTGGGCAATCAGGGCGATCCAGCCCCGAACGTCGATGCCGCTGGCGCAGGCGCGGCAGGGCGGGGCCTTCTCCTGCTGCAGCGGCCGGATCATCGAGGCCTGGAGGGCCGTCGGATCCCGGGGCTGATCAGGGCGCTGGGGTGTCATGACGCGCGGTCTCGCTGAGCGCGGCGGTGAGCTTCCGGATCCGCTGCGACATCATCCGGACCAGGTTGAAGGCGAGCGACGGGTCTTCCTGCACCCGGCTGAGGAAGGTCCGCTTGTCGATGGTCAGGACCCGGGCCGGGCCGAGCGCCCGCACGGTCGCCGACCGCACTTCCTTCTCGAAGATGGCCATCTCGCCGAAGATGGCGCCCTGCTCCATGATGCCGACGCGCACCTCGCCCCGGCCGGGCTGCTGGGTAACCACCTCCAGGCGTCCCTCCTGAAGGGTGTACATGCAGTCGCCGGTTTCGCCCTGGCGGACGATCACCTCGCCATCGGCATAGACCTTCCCAAGGGCGCCCGCGCTCATGGCGATGACTCCTCCGCTGCGTGGTCCTTGCCGCCGGGCATGCTGCCCGCCACCACGTTCCAGGCCAGCGTCAGCGGGAAGGCCGGCTTCATGGTGCGCACCAGCACGTCGCGATAGGGCGCGCTGCCGGTGAAGACGTCCCAGAGGACGCCGCTCATCCGCTTCGTGCTCGCGGCCGACGCCTGTTCGTTCGCGGTCATCCGGACGACGCCCTTCCGGAGCACGCCGACCCGCTGGATCAGGTGGGTGACGCCGAAGATCACCTGGGCGATGGTGTTGTCGAAGTCCAGGGCCCGGCAGGCGGGCCAGAAGTGCCGCTCGAAGTCCTTCGCCGAGATGCCGTGGAAGACGGCGGTGCCGGCGGCGGCCTTCGAGGTCCGGTACGCCGAGCCGATGCCGTCCTTGTAGAGCCGGGCGACCCCGGCGTCGCCGATCCAGACGATCCGGTCGGCGAACGGCTTCCGCGCCGCGGCGACGTTGATCTTCGGGTAGCAGTGGCAGGCGGGGCGCGGGACCTCGCCGCCGGGGAAGCACTTCCTGACCTCGGGGGTCGCCAGGAACTTCTCGACCAGCGCGTCGTCAAGGTCCTCGCCGAGGAGCGCCAGGGTGACGAACTCTCCCTTTGGGATCAGCGCCGCGAAGCCGAGCTTCGGCAGGTCGAGGAGGAAGACGTGCATGGCGGTGCCGAACCACTCGGCGACGGCCGGCTCGCCGAGCCGGAACTCGCAGATGAAGGTCCGCTGGGTCCGCGCGGGGGTGAAGCGGGGCATGGCGCCGGCGAGGAGCTCGACCGCCTGGCTGTTGACGCCGGCGGCCATGGCGACGAGGTCGTAGCCGGTGGCGGTGCCGTCGGTGGTGACGAGCCGGGGCAGGCCGTCGGCCCACTGGATCTCGCGGACCATCTTCCGGACGACCCTGGCGCCCATGGTGCCGGCGAGGTCGAGCAGGTGACGGTCGAACCCGGCCACCGCGACCGGTTCCGACTCGCGGGGGCCGTTGCCACGGTAGACGGCGGCGATCCGCTTCTCGAGCCCCGGCGCCTGAATGGTGACGTTGCCGGCGTCGGTGTGCAGGACATAGGAGTCGATGCCCTGCTGGACCACCGTGGACGGGAGGTTGATGCCCTCGGCGGCGAGCATCTGGACCAGCGACTCGGAGATGATCCCGCCGCAGTGGTTGCAGCCGGCCGGCCCCCGGTGGGTAAAGAAGCGGGGCTCGTAGATGTCGACCGACAGGTCGAGCCCGACCGATTCCGCCATCCGGAGGAGGAAGAAGGCGAACATCGACCCGGCGGGCCCGCCGCCGATGACCCCGACCCGGGAGCCGTCGGCCAGCGCCCGGGCGTCCCGGTTCCGGCCAGCCGCGACCGCCTGCTCGAGGGTGCGGAGCGGGTCAGGCATGGCGGACCTGCAGGGCGAAGACGTGATCGGGCTGGTCGAATCCCTTGGCCTGCATGGTACCGAGGTCGACGAACTCCAGGACATCGCCGGCAGCCGGCTGTTCCTTCATCGCCCGGATCGCCATGTCGCGGGTCGAGGGGCAGGCGAGGATCGAGCCGGCCTGGTCAGTGGCGAACTTCTCGAGGCGGCAGGCGAGCACCACCGGCTCGCCGACCATCGAGAGGCCGATGGTGGTGTCGCCGCCGAAGGCATCGATGCTGACCTCGCCGGTGGCGAGGGCCCAGTCCATCCGGAGGGGGAACCCGGGCAGCGCCCAGACGGCGGGGTCGGCGGCGATCTGGTGGACGAGCCGGTCGAGTTCGATAGCCGCGCGGCAGGCGGAGAGGGCCATCTTGCCGCGGAAGGTCCCCTCCCAGAAGGCCAGGATGGCGTCGCCGGGGAACTCCTTCACCGTTCCCCCGAAGCCGACCACCGCGGTGGTCAGCCGGTCGAACAGGCGGCTCACCGACTGCTGCAGCTGGGCGGGGGGCGCTTTCCGGACCAGGACGGTGTAGTCGCGGATGTCGCCGACCAGCACGGTGGCGAGCGAGAGCTTGGAGGCGGTCTCGGTCCGGCCGCGGGTGGAGAGCAGGGCGACCTCCCCGGTGTCGCCGCCATGGAGGACGAAGTGGATGCCGGCGCCGAGGTCGAGTCTCTGCCCGACCTTGAGCTCGGTCTCGATGTTGGGGACCAGGCGACGCCCGTCGAGGCGGGTGCCGTTGCGGCTGACGTCGCGGACGAAGCAGTGGCCTTCGGGGGTCTGGGTGATGATGCAGTGGCGGAAGGAGATGCTCGGTTCGCGGACCAGGAGCAGCCCCGGCATGGGGGCCCGTTCCTCCTCGTCGCGGCCGATCTCCAGCTGGGTCGAGAGCGGGAAGCGCCTCGGGCTGCCGCCGAGTCCGGCCTCCAGGACGAGGTGCTTGACCGGCGTGCCGCTGTCTGGGGACGGCTTGAATCGGATCAGCGGGCTCGGCTGCCCACCAGCCGGCGATGACGCGGGCTTCGCTTCACCGAGTCGTTGGGTCAGGCGGGACAGGAAACTCAAGAATCCCTCCCAGCAGGCCGCTGGCGCGGCCGGTGGTGGGTAAGCGAGTCGCTGAAGGTGCTATCAGTGCAACGTGCCACCCGGATTCTGAATTTCGGCTGAAGCCCGCGTGAAGACATGTGATTGGGTGGCGACGCCGCGTGCTGGCCGGTGGCGAGGCAGCGAGGGGGGTCCCCTCCGCTGGCAGGCTGGTGGCTGTGCCGCGAGGGGGGTCCCCGCCGCGGACTGAAGTGCCCGCTGCTTTCGCCGAGCGGGCATCACGATCCGATGGCGGGCACTAACGCCCGCTCTGGGGCCCCCCCCTCCGCGGCATCGCCAACGACCTCCGACGGGGCAGGGTCCCTTCGCGGGTGGAGTCCCCTCTGCGGCCTGGACGGCCCGCTGCTTTCGCCGGGCGGGCATCAGGATTCGATGGCGGTCACTTACGCCCGCTCCGGGGACCCCACCCGCTTCGGGACCCTGCCCCTCTCACGACTCACGACTCACCTGCTGAACACCGCCCCGTGCGGCACCCCCCTGGCGCTTCCGCCATGAGGCCAGGTCTTGTCATCCATGCGGAAGCCGGGTTCCGCGGCCCCTTCCTCCCGGAACCGGTCGTCCCGCGACAGCGCCCCGGTGGCCGGGTCGAACCGCACGATCTCCACCCGGTGCTCCATGGTCCCGTACCCAGTGACCACCAGGCGCCGGTGGTCCGGTGAAATCGAAATCCAGTGGGGGATGTCCTCGGCCCCGAAGCTGACCCGGCCCGCCTCGCGCGGATTGGCGGGGTCGCTGATGTCGAGGCTCACCACCGCGTTCCAGGCCGGCACCGTGACCAGGTAGTAGTTGCCGGCGATGACCGGGATGGCGCAGTAGGCCTTCTCCTTCCGCGGGAACGACGCCACCAGGCGCGCCGACGGTGCGTCGGTCTCGAGCCCTTCCATCAGGTAGAGCCCGCAGTTGAAGGTGGAGACCAGGACGGTCCGGCCGTCGGCGAGGACGCGGGGCTCGGCGGTGTACAGCCCTTCGCCGCCGGCGGGGCCGTCGGGGAGGGGGAAGGTGTGGAGCAGCTTCAGGTCGGAGAGCCGCCAGACCTGGAGGTTCCGGGAGGCGGGGAAGTCCGCCTCCATGTCGGTGGTGGTGGTGACGATCCGGTCGAGCGGCGGGACGATGCCGCCGCTGTAGACCCGGAGGTTGGGGTCGGCGCCGGGGAAGTCGCCGGAGCTGGCGCGGAGCGGCTGGCCGGCGGGGGTCATCTCGACCAGGCCGCCGTTCCGCATGGTGCTCCCTTCGTGCCGCATCTGGAAGGTGCCGAGGACGTTGCCGCTGGGGAGGCGGAGGAAGGAGTGGGGGTGCATGTAGCCCAGGGCGTCGCCGAACTGCCCGGCGAGGCGGGGGGCGTCGGGGGTGGAGAGGTCGAAGATGAAGGTCTGTCCGGAGCCGAAACCGTTGGCGAAGAACTGGCGGTCAGCGGCAAGTTCGTGTTCGGTGTGGTGCGGGC
>DASWBQ010000048.1:0-31000 GCA_036390535.1 Gemmatimonadales bacterium
CGGCGACCGTGGGCCGGTCCCAATCGGCGGCCTCGAGCGACCGCAGCAGCGCGATCAGCGCCGTGTGGAGCGGCGGGAAGTGCGGTGCGGTATCCAGCGGGGTGAGGGGACGAAGCACGGAGGTCGCCTTGGCAGAAGGGCAGGCACCAGGCTCTGACAGCTAAGATCGCCCGATGACCCTACCCGTCAAGCGTTTCGGCAACTTCCCCTGCAGGAGGTGATGGCAATCGGTGCGGGCAGGAAGCCACACGCCCCGCCCGCGGAGCGGACGGGGCGTGTGAGGAAGGCCCGGTAACTCAGGCCGCCTTGCCGCGGCCCAGCCTCTCGTAGGCCAGGCCGGCCAGGGCGCCAGCCACCACGGTCGAGAGCGTCAGCACCAGAGTTGCGTGCCAGGTCGGCCTGTAGGGCCACCCCGCGTAGACTGTCATGTACAACCAGGTCGGGAAATTGATGAGGACGCCGGCGTAGAAGCCAAAGAACGCCCCGCCACTCAGCCCGGTGGCGAAGGCGCCACGCACCCGATCGTAGACCCACACCAGGACGATCGCCGAGAAGACGTTCCCCACCGTTTGCCAGAGCATCGAAAACTCGCCCGTCATGCCCGGGATCTGGGCCATGGCCGACCCCATGGTGATCCCCAGGAGGAAGTTGTCGAACAGCAGGTTCCAGGCGAACACGAGGACCATCGCCGGCAACGCCTTGTTCAGCTGCATGAGGCCTCCAAATCGGTTAGGGGGACTCGCCAAGGTACGGTCCGGCAAAGCCCGCCGCCAGAGACCGAAATTGCGTCAGCCTGGTCCCTCAGGAGGCCAGCGTGGAGGAGTCGATCACGAACCGGTACCTCACGTCCGACCGGAGCATCCGCTCCCAGGCTTCATTGATCCGGGTCGCGGCGATCACCTCGATATCGGCGGTGATCCGGTGCCTGGCGCAGAAGTCGAGCATTTCCTGGGTCTCGAGAATCCCGCCGATGCTCGATCCGGCCAGGGAGCGGCGGCGATTGACCAGGGAGAAGGCGCTGTGCGGCGGATTCGGGATCGGAGGAAGGCCGACGATCACGAGGGTGCCGTCGCGATAGAGGGTCTCGAACAGCGGGTCGAGCTGGTGCGGGGCGCTGACGGTGTCGAGGATCAGGTCGAGCGAATTCGCCGCCTTCGCCATCTGTCCCGGCTCGCGCGACCGCACTACGCGAGTGGCGCCGAGCCGCCCGGCGTCTCTCTCCTTGCCGGGCGACGTGGTGAAGAGGGTCACCTCGGCGCCCATCGCGGCCGCGAGCTTCACGCCCATGTGGCCGAGGCCGCCGAGACCGACGATGCCAACGCGGGTGCCGCGGCCGACCTTCCAGTGGCGGAGCGGCGACCAGGTGGTGATGCCGGCGCAGAGAAGCGGAGCCGCGCCGGCGAGGTCGAGCCCCGCCGGCACCCGCAGGACGAAGTGCCGGTCGACCACGATCGCCGAGGAGTAGCCGCCGTAGGTGGGGCGCCCGGTCTCCTTCTCGACTCCCATGTAGGTGCCGGTGGCTCCTACGTCGCAGTACTGCTCGAGACCGGAGGCGCACGACGGGCAGGTCCGGCAACTGTCCACCAGGCAGCCCACCGCCACGATGTCGCCTGGCCTGAGGTCGGTCACCTCGCGGCCGAGGTCGACAACGCGCCCGACGATCTCGTGCCCCGGTACTGCGGGGTAGGAGATCTCGCCCCATTCGCCGCGGGCGAAGTGCAGGTCGGAGTGACAGACGCCGCAGAAGAGGATCTCGATGCGGACGTCGCGCGGGCCCGGATCGCGCCGGTCGAAGCGCCAGGGAGCGAGGGGACCGGTGGCGGCGCGGGCGGCCCAGGCATGGACGGGGATCACGGGCAGGACCTCGGGTGAGCGGCCGCCGCCATCATACCGCCGGGGGCCGGCCTTGCCAAGCGGCAGGAACAGCACGGCAGGATGGCAGGTAGTACCATCCAACTGGCCAACCCGAGACAGGGACAACATGACGACCGTATCCGCTACCCCCTCCTCCGAACTCACCCGCAGCCTCAACCAGGTGCTTGCCGACTCCTACGCCCTGATGTCGCTGACCCACCTGGCGCACTGGAACGTGGAGGGGCCTGGCTTCTTCGCGCTGCACACCGCCTTCCAGACCCAGTACGAGGAGCTGTTCACCGCGATCGACGAGATCGCCGAACGGATCCGGGCGCTTGACGCCTACGCCATCGGAGGGCTGGGGACGCTCGCCAAGGCGGCGCAGATGGCGGAGTTCGCCTCGCCGCTCTCGCAGGAGGACTACGTGCGGACGCTGATCGCCGCCAACGAGAAGCTGGTGTCCGACGCGGCCCGGGCCCGCGATGTCGCCGGCGCGACGAACGACGCCGAAAGCCAGGACCTGATGATCGGGCGGATCACGCTGCACCAGAAAACGATCTGGATGCTGAAGAGCTACCTGAAGGTCTGAGGGCCGGAGCCGTCACTCCAGCCGCATGCATCGGACCAGCTCGGTGAAACGCGGATCGCCGCGGACCGGGTCGAAGATCGGCTCCACCCGGAGATAGGCCAGCAGGCCGCGACGTTCAGCACGAGCCCGCTCCAGGGCCTCGAAGGCTCCATCGTGGTCCCCGAGGGCCAGGTGCGCCTTGGCGAGGTCGCTGGGCGAGACGTACCGGTGCCGGCCGAGCGCGATGATCCGGTCGCGCAGTCCGCGGGCGTCGGCCAGCCGCCCCTGGAAGGTCCGCAGCCGCACCATGGTGGCCAGCGCCCCGGTCTCCTCTGGGTCGAGCGCCATCGCCTCGCGCAGGGCAATTTCCGCCTCCTCATACTGCCCTGCCCACGCGAGCGCGTGGCCGAGCAGCATATGGCTCTCTTGCGACTCCGGGTTCATCACCACCGCGTGTCGCAGGTCGTCGATCCCGGCCGCGGGGTCGCCGGCGTAGTAGTACAGCCAGCCCGCGCTCCGGCGGATGGACGGTGAGGCGGGGTCGAGCCGCACGCCCTGCCGTCCCTCCGCGACTGCTTCCCACGGGTGGCCCATCGCCGCCAGATACCAGGAATGCCACTGCCGTGCCGTGGCATAGCGCGGGTCGAGTTCGATGGCCCGGCGGAAGTGAGTACCGGCCGTGGCCCAGTCCCAGTGGTAGATGAACGTCACCCAGGCGAGCGAGGTGTGGGCCTCGGCGAGGGTCTCGTCCAGCTCAAGCGCCTTGGTGGCGAGTTCGGCAGCCCGGCGCATCCCCTCGCCGACGGTGGCGGCGCGGTAATCCACCCCGAGCGCGTAGGCGTCGGCGAGTCCGCTCCACGCCAGGGCGTAGCCGGGGTCGGCCGCAATGGCGGCCTCGAACAGCGCGATGGCCTCGGTGATACCGGCGGCGGTGCGCTTGTTCCAGGCGTACCGCCCCTTGAGGTAGAGCGCGTAGGCGGCCGAGTTGGCCGAGGCGCGGCGCGGCAGCGGCCTCGTCTCCGGGGACGCGAGCGGCCCGCCGCGCACGGTGCGAGCGATGGTCTGGGCGATCTCCTCCTGGAGCCCGAGCAGGTCGCTGGACTCCCGGTCGTACCGTCCCGACCAGAGGGTCACATCGCGGGTCGCATCGGAGAGCTGCGCCGTGATCCGGAGCCGGTCCCCCTGCCGCCGGATCGACCCCTCCAGGATCATCTCGACCCCGAGCAGCTTGCCGATCGCCCGGGCGTCGCGGCGCACCCCTTTGAGCGCGAACGACGAACTCCGCGAGGCCACCCGTACCCCGGGGATCTGGCCGAACGCCGCGATCAGCTCCTCGGTCAATCCATCGCTCAGGTACTCGCTGTCAGGGTCGCCGGAGGCGTTCTCGAACGGCAGGACCGCGAGGCAGCTGCCGGCCTCGCCGTCCGGTTTCTGGATCAGGTCGGGCATCAGGCCGGCGAGCGGCGTGCTCAACGCCGCCGCCAGCGCCGCCGCGTTGGGGTACCGGTCGGCCGGTTCCTTGGCGAGGGCTCGGAGGATGACGTTGTCGATGGCCGGCGGCAGGTCGGGGCGCCGGTCCCGGACCGACGGGGGAGTTGCCGAAATCTGCCGGGTGAGCAGGGCCCGGGCCGAGCCGGTGAAGGGCGGCTCGCCGGTGAGCATCTCGTGGAGGACGCAGGCCAGGGCATACTGGTCGACACTGCCGTCGAGCACCTCGTCGCCGGCTGCCTGCTCCGGGCTCATGTAGGCCGGGGTCCCGACCACGATCCCCGGTCCGGTCCGGGTGTCGCCCCCCGCCTCCGACAGCAGCCGCGCGATGCCGAAGTCGGTGACCAGGGCGACACCCTCGTGGAGGAAGATGTTCTCGGGCTTGATGTCGCGATGCACCACGCCGTGGCGATGGGCGTAGTCCAGCGCTGAGGCGACCCCGCGGGCGATGCCGAGGGCGCGGTCCAGGGGCAGGGGGCCGCTCCGGGACAGCCGTTCGCGCAGCGATTCTCCGGTCAGGTAGGGCATCACGAAGAACAGCAGCGGCGGGTCCCCGGGGACCTCGCCGGAGTCGTAGAGCGGGACGATGTGGGGATGGACCAGGCCGGCGAGCACCCGGATCTCGCGGAGGAAACGGGCGGCCTCGTCGCCGCTCAGCAAGCCGGGCCGAAGGACCTTGAGCGCGACCGGACGGTGATGGCGGTGGTCGGTAGCCCGGTAGACCACGGCCATGCCGCCGCGGCCGATCTCGTCGTCGACGGTATACCGGCCGGCGAGGCCGGCCGACAGGGCGCTCCGGAGCCCGGGCATCCTGAGACGGTACCGCCCCCCGGCGGTGACCGCAACTGGTCGCGCGGCCCGGGGCCTAGGCGGCTTCCCGCACCCGGATCGGCATCAGGACCATGGTCTTCCCCACCCACTGGAGCCGCTCCTGGATGGCGAGCGCCGTCTCGTTGTGCAGGAAACGCTGCCACCATCTCCGGCGCTGGAACAGCATCTTCCCCGCGAAGAACGTGGTGCGCGGGAACTCGCGCCCCACGTCGAGGCAGAGTTGCTCCGCCGTCGCCACGATCTCGGTCCCGATCGCGAGGCGCGACGTGGCGGGCATGCCCATGCCGGCGGCCAGGGCGACATAGCGATCGAGCATCTCCTGGGTCCGCTGACTCAGGTGCTCCACCGCATGCTCACCCTTGAACTCGCCGGAGTCCACCACCCCGACGCCAACGAACACCAGGTTCTCGAAATGGCCTGGAAAGGTCCGGAAGATGTTCAGCACCGTGTGGATGCCGACGCCGCCGAAGGAGCCCACCAGGACCACGGCGGTGGGTTGGCGGGTGTCGACGGGGCGCAGGGCGTGGCCTGACCCGGTCGCGGTGAGCGGCAAGTCACCCAGCTCCCGGTAGAGCTGGTCGACTCTGGCTTCGGATGCCCGGTAGTGCCGGCGGATCAGGAAACAAACACCGATCAGCAGGCTGGTGACCCCCACCGTGATCCAGCCACCCTCGGCGAACTTCTCCACCACCGTGACGGCCAGGATGGTGGCGCACAGCACCAGGCCTGCACCAAAGAGCAGGACCCGGCCTTTCCATTCCGGCCGGGCGTGGCGGTTGCGGTACCAGGCCCGCAGCATCGCGAACATCGACAACGTGAACGTCAGAAAGACGTTGATGCTGTACATGACGACGAGGTGACCGATGTCGCCACCAGTATAGAGCAGGGCAGCGAGGGCCGCCGCCCCCATGAGCAGGATGCCGTTCTGGGTGGTCAACCGCTCGGACAGGGCCGCGAAGCGGTGCGGCACCCAGGAATCCACGGCCATGTTGGCCAGCACGCGCGGGCCGTCGATGAAACCGGCCTGGGCTGCCACCACCAGCAGCAGAGCCTCGGACAGGAGGGTGAGGACCAGAAACGCGTGACCCATCGGCAGGCCAGTCACCATCCGCTCGACCAGAGCCGCGTTCATCGTCTTCCCCGGCAGCGGCTGGATCTGCCAGAGGAGGTAGCACACCAGGAGCCCCGACGCGGTGATCGCGAGGGACATGGCCATGTAGACCATGGTCCGCTTACCGGTCTGAACGCGTGGCTCCCGCATGATCGGGAGGCCGTTGGACACGGCCTCGATACCAGTATACGTCCCGCCACCGAGGGAATAGGCCCTCAGAAACAACAGGATCAGCCCCCAGATCCCGATGGTGCTCAGCCCCTGACGATAGCCGGCCTGCACGGTCTCGACCGTATGAGAGATCTGGGGCAGGTGGCCGAGGATCCCTCCGCCGATGACCAGGGCGTGGGTGACCAGGAAGACCAGGAAGACCGGGAGCAGGATGATCACCGACTCGCGGACGCCGCGGATGTTGAGGGCGGTCAGCGCGAGCAGAAAGCCGATTTCGACCGGCAGCTTGATGCCGTGCAGCGACGGATCGAGGAAGCTGAAGAGGGCGTCCCCGGCGGCGGCGAGGGACGTGGTGATGGTGAGGACGTAGTCCACCAGCAGGGCGGAACCCGACACCACGCCCGCCCGTTCACCAAGGAGCTTGGTCGCCACGACGTAGCCCCCTCCGCCGGCTGGAAACTCCTCGATGATGCGCCGGTACGCCGCGGAAATCAGGAACACGGTCCCCGCCATCAGGAGCGCGAGGCCGATGGCCAGGTAGGCGTGCTCTCCCAGCGCCCGGAAGGCCTCATCCGGCCCGTACGCCGATGACGACAAGCCATCCGCGCCCAGTCCAACCCACGCGAGGAAGGGGATCAGCGACAGTCGGTGGAAGAGGCTGGAGTCGTGGATGTCGCGGGGCCTGCCGAACAGCAGGTGGCGAACCCGGCGACCAGGGGTCGCGGGCTTCGGGGAGGCCGGGTCGGATTCGATCGGTGCGGGCATATGGCGCGTCGTTCACCGGGTGTGCCGGGAGGCAATCTGAGACCGGAACGAGCGGCCCGTCAGTCCCGACGCCGAATCCTTATGGAATCTTGATGTCGTTCATCCCTATGTTTGGATCGGCGCCGGAGAGAGGGAACCATGGCGGCAGGCAGCAGTCTCGAGAACGTGGGCCGCCAGTATGTCATCGCCGTCGGCGCCGTGGCGCTCACGACCGCCATCGGGTTCGGGCTCCGGTCAGCCCTCAACCCGATCGACGTGGCGATGCTCTACCTGCTCGCGGTCGTGGCGGTCTCCGCCGGTACCCGCCGGGGACCGGCGCTGCTCGCCACGCTGCTCGGGACGGCCGCCTTCGACCTCGTCTTCGTCCCTCCGTACTACACGTTCGCCGTGCATGACACCTCCTACCTCCTCACCTTCGGGGTGATGCTGGCGGTGGCGCTCACCATGAGCAGCCTCACCGGCCGGATCCGGGTCCACGCCGCCGAGGCGGAAGAGCGGGCGACGCGCGCGGCGGCACTCCACGCCCTCGACCGGGAACTGACCGGGGCCGAGGACACCGACACCCTGCTCGCGGTCGCGGCACGTCACCTCGGCCAGGTCGTTGGCGGAACGGCCACCGTGGTGCTCGCCGGGGCCGGGGGCACGGCGGCCTGGCCGTCCGGCGGCGCGTTCGAGGACATCGGGACCCGCCTGGCGTCGGCATGGGCGCTCGAGCGGGGCGAGGCTGCGGGGCTGGGCACTCTTCACGGCGCCGACGCCGACGCCCTGGTCCTGCCGCTGCGGGTCAGTGCCAGGGTGATGGGCGTCGTGATCATCCGCCCGGACGAGGCCGACCAGCCAGTGACCCCCGCGGCCCGGCGCACCGCAGAGGAGCTCGCCAATGCCCTGGCAGCGGCCCTCGAGCGCGTGGTGCTGGCCGAGCGCCATGAACAGGCCCGGGTGGACGTCGAATCCGAGCGGCTCCGGACCGCTCTCCTGAGTTCGTTGTCCCACGACATGCGGACACCGCTGGGCAGCATCGAGGGAGCGGCCAGCAGCCTGCTCGAAGACACCAGCGCGCTCCCGCCGGAAACCCGGCGCGAGCTGGCGCAGACCATCCTCGAGGAGTCGCGGCGGATGAACCGCCTGATCGCGAACCTGCTGGACATGATCAAGGTCGAGAGCGGGACCCTGGCGGTGCAGAAGGCCTGGCAGCCCCTCGAGGAGCCATTGGGTGTCGCCCTGCTCCGGCTCGAGGACCGGCTCGCGGGTCACCCGGTCGAGACCCTGCTGCCCGGAGACCTGCCGCTCGTTCCCATCGATGAGCTCCTGATCGAGCAGGTGTTCATCAACCTGCTCGAGAACGCCGTCAAGTACACTCCGCCGGGCACGCCCGTCTCGGTGCGGGCGTGGCCCGAGGGGGATGCCGTCGTCGTCGAGGTGGCCGATCGCGGCCCGGGGATCCCGCCGGCGGAACGGGCGGACATCTTCCGGAAGTTCTATCGCGGCAGCAGTGCCGATGACCACGGCCGGACCGGCGGCAGCGGCCTGGGACTGACCATCTGCCAGGGCATCGTGGTCGCCCATGGCGGTCGTCTCTGGGTGGACGAGCGCCCTGGCGGCGGGGCCGTCTTCCGGTTCACCCTCCCCATCGACGGGGGCACTCCCGAACCCCCACCCGCCGAGCCGAACGAGGCCAGGTAACCCGTCATGGCGTTCCCGGCCCCGGTAGTGCTGCTGATCGAGGACGAGCCTCAGATGCGGCGGTTTCTGCGGGCCACGCTCCGCGCCCATGCATACCATGTGGTGGAAGCGGCGACCGGCCGAGAGGGACTGTCTCAGGCGGCCGGCCGCAACCCTGACCTGATCCTCCTCGACCTCGGCTTGCCGGATGTCGACGGCCTCGCACTCACGCGACAACTCCGCAGCTTCACCCGCGCCCCGATCATCGTGATCTCCGCACGGGGCCAGGAACGCGACAAGGTGGCCGCGCTCGACCTCGGGGCCGACGATTACCTGACCAAACCCTTCGGGGTCCCGGAGCTGCTGGCCCGGATCCGGGTAGCGCTCCGGCATTCGGCGGAGCCTCCGGGCAGCGACGCGGCGTCGGTCTTCGAATCAGGGGATCTGAGGGTGGACCTGCCCAGGCGGCAGGTGCTGTGCCGGAACGAGGAGATTCATCTTACGCCGACGGAGTACAAGCTGCTCACGACGCTCGTCAGGTACGCGGGTCGAGTGATCACCCATCGCCAGCTGCTGCAGGAGGTGTGGGGGACCAACTACGCCGAGCAGACCCACTACCTCCGCGTCTACATGAGGCAGCTCCGGCACAAGCTGGAGCGGGACCCGACCCGCCCCCGGCTGCTGCTCACCGAGCCCGGAGTCGGGTACCGACTGGTGGAAGGACGGCCTCCCGACGCACCGTGAGAACCCGGGACACGCTCAGGTCGGGCGCAGCGGCTCCGCGGTGCGGCCGCGATACGCCGTCACTTCGATGCTCACCAGCGCGCCGAACGGCAGGGAGGCTTCCGGGGTGCTGCGTGCCGGGTACGGCGGCTGGAAGACCTTCGAGTAGATGCTGTTCATGGCGTCGAAGTCGCCGATCGAGGCGAGGTAGACGGTAGACCGTACCACGTCCTTGAGCGAGAGACCGAGCTGGCCCAGGATCCCGGTCACGATTTCGAGCGCACGGGCGGTCTGCGCGCGGACATCCCCGTCGATGAGTTTGCCGGTCACTGCGTCACGCGCGGTCTGGCCGGCGAGAAAGACGTAGTCCCCTGCGACGACGGCATGGGAGTAGGGCCCGTAGGCAGCCGGGATACCGCTGTTCGGGAAGGTGTGGTGTTCCATGAAAGTCCTTGGGTCAGGGCCGCGCCACGACGGTCACCGTCCCGGCATCGTCGACAAGGTAGAGGTCGCCGCCCCTGATGGCTACGCCGGTCGGACGGGTGAGACCGGCAACGGCGTGCGCCGCCACCACGTGCCGCCCGGCGAGGTCGATCGTCAGGAGCGTCCCGTCGACCGCGCTGATGGCGAACAGCTTTCCCTCGGCGACCGCCGCCCCGGTGATGACCAGCTCGTCGAGCGTCCGCTCCGGAGCGAGGGCGAGGCCCGATTCGGGCGCGAGGGCCGGGGAGTATTCCTCGGAGAGCGTCAGGTCACGCCGGTCGAAGCGGGAGATGACCAGGCGCCGGGCCCGGTTATTGGGTACGGTGAGGGTGTAGACCGCGTTCCTGGCCGGGTCATATGCCGCCGACATCACGTAGAACAGGCGAGCGCGCACCGTGCCAAAGCGTCCGCGGGTGACTTCATCGAAGCGGTCGCGCGACTCGAGGAAGAAGCGGAAGTTGGCGTCGCCGTCGGCCTGGTCGTTCGGCCGGAGGACGACGTAGCTCTTGTTCTCGCCGACCGCGATCAGCGTCCCCTCGTCCAGGAACGCCGCACCGGCGAAGCGGCCCAGGTCCACCGAGTAGCCGGGGTCGACGATGGTGTGGCGGTTGATGTGACCGAGCGTGCTGTCGGTCAGATAGACCCCCCTCGCGGTGGTGAGAAGGAACTGGTCGGTGGCCGGGTCCCAGGCGAGGTCGGTCGGCGGGCCGTCGAGCGGGAGGGTGAGTGGCCTCCGTTCCTTCACCGCGAGCCGCGGGAGGTTCACCAACGGGCCTGCCGCAGGGTCGCTCACCAGCGTCTGCAGGTCCGGCTTCCTGACGGCCCAGCGGCCGCGCAGGGAGATCGGCAGCGGCTTCCACTCCTCGAGCGACCAGTGCCAGTGCCGGGGATTGAACGAGAAGCGGATCGGGTCGCTCTGGCCCATGAACGGTGGCGGGCCGGTACTGGCGAAGGCCTGAACGAGGTTGGCCCCGACGACGACGAGGAAGGCCCCGCCGGCCAGTCGCTCGACGCCGCGCAGGGTTCGCGGGACAGCCGGGACGTGCTCGCTCCCCACCATCAGCAGCATCGCGCCCATCACGAGCACGCAGACCCAGTAGGCGAGGAGGGCCCAGGTGTAGGTGTGCGCGCCGAGGATCTCGACACTGAAGCCCTGGCCGATGTCGCGGGCGGCGTGCATCCCGACGTGGCGGAGGGCCATGAACAGACCCCAACCCGCGATCAGCACGGCCATGCCGAGGTACTTCGGCTTCGGTCCGTAGCGGAGCACGAACAGCCCGGTGAGGGAGATCAGGATCAGGCCAATGCGCTGTTCCCAGCACATCACGCAGGGGGAGTCTCCCCGGGCGAAGCCCAGCCAGAACGTGGCCATCCCGACCGGGACGACCAGGAGGAAGAGGACGGCGAGGGCGAGAAGGGTGAAGAGGCTGCCGTGCTGCCTGGCGCCGGGCGCTCCGGAGGCGGTCTGCTGCATGGTCAGTAGTTCAGGCCGGGGAGGAGCCCGGTGCGGGTGGCCATCGAGAACAGGAAGACCATCAGCAGGGTGCTGACGACGAGCAACCGGAAGGCGAGGCGCTCCCGCTGGGGCCTCCGCAGGACCAGGACAGCGGCGGTGAAGATCAGGAGGAGGTTGAAGAATTCCATGGGCGCGCTCCCGGGCACGGTCAACGATTGCCGCCGGGTGCCAAGATCGCGCGGGCCGTGTGAAGTGAGTATGAAACAGGGCGGGTGGTTGGGGCCGCAGTTCTCCCCGTCAGGCTCGATTGACATGCATGTGCATGCATGTTATGGTGTTGGCACGATGAGAACCACGATCGAACTTCCTAACATGTTGCGGGCAAAGCTCTTGGATATCGCTGCCAGGCGGGGCGAAAAGGGCTTCTCCAACCTCATCCGGGAGGCTGTGGAGTCCTACCTGGTCGGGGTGGAAGCGCGCGAAGAGCAGCGGCGACGGGCCATCGACGCACTGGGATCGGTGGCCGAAGGGGACGCGGACCGGCTCGAGGAGTCAGCGCGGCGGCTCCGGGAGCGCTGGCGGTGATCGTCGCAGACACCGACATCCTGATCGATGCCCTGCGGGGGCGGGAACCGGCGCGCGCCCGGGTCGCAGACGCGATTGCATCGGGAGCCTTGGCGACCACGGCCGTGACGGCGTTCGAGTTGCGGACCGGTGCGGACAGTGACCGCGCCCGGGAGGCGGTCGAGCGCCTGCTGGCCCCGCTCGAGATCCTGCCCTTCGATGACACCGCCGCGGTTCGGGCAGGGGATGTGCGCCGGTCGCTCGAGGCGGCCGGCACCCCGATCGGGATGGCGGACTACCTGATCGCCGGGATCTGCCTGGCCCGCTCGGCGGTGCTGTTCACCAGGAATGTCGACCACTTCCGCCGCGTGGAAGGGCTCCGACTGGCCTGAGGTCAGGTGGCGCGCCCGGCCTTTTCGGGCGCCAGCCCCTGGCCGCGCACGGTGGCGCCGACCACCGCCGCGGCGCTGAGCAGGACGAGATTCTTGATGATGTACTGCCCCTCCATGGTAGGTACCAGCGGGAAGACGGCGAACGTCTCGTGCGGAAACAGCGCCAGCGGGAGCAAGGTCCCCGCCATCTGGGTGACGAGCAGGAAGAGGGTGGTGCGCAGGAATCTGGCGGTGAGCAGCCCCAGCCCGATCACGGTCTCCCAGGTGGCCAGTGCGGGGAGAATCCACCCTGCCGGGAACAGGCCGAACGTCACCTGCTGGATGGTACGCGAGGCCAGGTCCTCCGCCGGGCTCAGGCCCGGTACGAACTTGAGGGCCCCGAACCAGAAGAAGACGACCCCCAGCGAGAGGCGGCTGAGCGTGACGCCGTGCCGTCCCAGCCAGGCGGTAATCTTCAGGTCGACGGCGGTAAAGCGAGCGGGGAGGGACACAGGGTGCCTTTTCCGAGTGGTGATCGCGGGGTGAGCGCCGGCGACGCTCCAGGCCGGTGCCTCGCGGACGGCGGCGTCAGTGGTGCTCGTGGTGCGGGCTGTCGGCCTGGGCGTGGTACCCATGCACGACTGCGTGTCCCCGACCGCGGCTGATCAGCCAGCGCACGACCGGAAACGCCACGACCCCAGCGACCACTAGAGCCAGGACGAGGCTGCCCCAGAACCGGAACTCGGCGAGTCCGGCGTCCATCGCACCGGGTATCACCAGCATGATGGCGTTGTCGACGATCTCCATGATGGCGATCGATACCGTGTCGGAGGCCAGCGCCAGGCCGAGAGCCGCTCGCAGCGGCACACCCGCCCGGCGCAGCGGCAGCATGGTCAGGAGGTATCCGAAGCAGAACGCCAGGACGACCGACAGCACGATGGTGACGCCGGTGGCGAGTCCCAGGGCCGTCCCGACGACCATGCCCATCACCTCGCCGATGGCGCAGCCCGTCAGGCAATGCAGGGTGGCGCTGATGGCGAGGCGGTTCAAGGCGCCGCGCTCGGCAGGTGGTGGTGTTCGATCCAATGGTCCCTCGGGTTTCAGCGGTCCATGACGGGGAGATAGGCGCGCCACGGCCCGACCGCCTCGCGGTACTGCCGGGCCATGACCCGGGTGACCTGGGCCAGGTGGCCCAGGTCGTGAGCGACCCAGGTGGCCAGCAACTGGCGCAGGGTGACCGGCCCGAACTCGGGGTGCTCGCCTTCCAGGCCCAGCTGGGCGTCCGTCAGCCCCCACTGGGCAAGCGTGGCGAGGTTCCCGGCCCGGAGATCGGCGAACTCATCCAGCAGGTCCGCCAGTGTCTTGCCCCGACTCTCGTGAAACTGGGCGTAACGGTCATAGGGGGTGAAGCGACGGTCCGGGCCCTGAGCGAGAATGATCCGCGCTCGCGGGATCCAGTCGGTGCGCTCGCCGTGAATCAGGTGACCCAGGATGACGTATGGACTCCACGTCTCCGGGCCCTCGGCGGCGTCGGTCCACGCGGGCGGCAGCCCGGCCAGCATCGCCCGCAGCGTGGGGGGCGTGCGTTCGAGGACCGCGATGCCGGTGGTCAGCTCGAAGTCCACGGGGTCGGCTACTTCTCGATCTTCTCGAACGTGAACTTCTGCCCGCCGACCGCGGCCTCAACCATCAGGCCACCCTTGGTGGCCGTCATGACCGCCACGCCCTTGTTGTAGCCAAGGTCCTTCGAGGCACCCGCCTCGAGCGCCACCGCCGATACGCCGGCTGCCAGCTCGAAGTTCCCGCGGGTGAAGTCGTCCAGGGCGGTCTTGTCCTTGAAGAAGATCACCTCCCTGAAGGCCTGACCGCCCATCTGGAACCCGACGGTCACCGCCGTCAGCGAGGTCTTCCCGATCAGCACCCCGCGCTCATAGACCAGTCCCTTGCCGTGGGCGCCGCCGACCACGATGGCGCCCTTCCCGACGGAGGGAAACACGGCATACCCGTAGGCTTCCCTGAACCAGGCCTGCATCCCCGGGTCGCCCTTCTCGAACTCCTTGATCACCTCCTGCACCTCGGCGTCGCTCTGGGCGCGGGCGGGATGCGCGGTCAGCAGCAGGGCGGTCGCGGCCATCAGGCCGGCTGCCAGCGTCTTCATCATGGGAGCGCTCCTTTCAGTTCTTCTCCGCGGGCAGGCTCACCCGGAATCGGGTGTGCCCCGGTCGCGATTCCACCTCGATCTCGCCGTCGTGCTGCTGCAGGATGCGTCGCACGGTGGCGAGTCCCAACCCGGTTCCCTGGCCCACGCCCTTGGTCGTGAAGAACGGATCGAAGATCCGGTCCAGGATCCCGGCCGAAATGCCGGCGCCGTCGTCGGTAATCTGCACCACCACCCGGTCCCGTGCCCGGCTGGCCTGGACCGATACGTGGCCTCCCACCGGGACGGCGTCGAGGGCGTTGTCGATAAGGTTCATCCACACCTGGTTGAGCTCGGCCCCCACGGCGTGCGCGCGAGGCAGGTCGTCGGCGAACTCAAGAGAGGCCTCCACCGACTTGGCCCGCATCTTGGCGGCGAGCATCGTGAAGGTGTCGCTGATCCCGCGCCGGATGTCTACCGGCTCCGGCGTGGGCGCGCGGTCCATGTAGGTGAAGCCCCTGACGCTGTCCACCAGGTCGTAGATGCGGGAGGTGGCCGTCTGGATTTCCGACGCCAGGGCCCGCACCAGGCACCGGGCGGAGATCCATCGCAGCGTGGCGTCGAGCGCTTCACCGCGGACGCTCGCGGCCAGCCGGTCGAGCGCGGCCAGGGTCAGACCGGTCTCGGCCAGCGGGGCGGCGCAACTCTCGCTGGCGCCATGGGCGACGAGCCAGTTGCTGATGGCCTCCTCCCGGTCGGCCCGGTCCATCGCCGAACGACCGGGAGCGAGGTTCGGCGTGGCGCAGAGGTCACGGACCGCATTCACCGCCGCCAGCTGCTCGTCCGAGAGCCGGGCCGCCCCGATCGCGGTCACCGCCGCGTCGTCGGCGTCCAGGCCGGCAGCAAGCAGCTTGGCGCTGCGGAGCGCGGCCGAGGCCGGGTTGTTGAGCTCGTGGGCGAGGCCGGCCGCCAGCCGGCCGAGCGAGACCAGCTTCTCGTCATGGAGATCGCGGGTGTTGAAGGTGCGGGCGCGATCGAGCATCGCGTGCACCAGCTTGGTCGTGACCACCGGGCACTCCCGGATCATCTCGGGGAGGAGTTGGGCTGGGATATCCAGGAACTCGGTCGGCTCTTCAGCCACCAGGTCGTTGGGCGGGGTCGCCCCCCTTGAGTAGGGCAGGACGCCACCAACGTCCCCTCCCCGCCATTCCATGATCTTGTGTGACCCGGCACCTCGGTCGACATGGATGGCGTGCGCCCCCGAGAACAGCACGTGGAGCGACGTGGCGAAGGCGCCCCGGCGCACAATCACCTCGCCGGCGGCTACCGTCCGAAGGGTGCCATGAGCCGCCAGCCACTCATGCTCCGCCCGGGGCGCCGAACCCAGCGAGCGGTGCCGGGCCAGGCGGGCGATCAGCCCGGGGTCGGGCGCGGGCGTCGCCACGGGCTAGACCGTGCGCAGGTAGCGGTGGACCGAGTAGATCGCCGCGGAGCCCTCGCCGACGGCCGCGGCCACGCGCCGGTTGGCTCCCGAGCGGACGTCGCCGGCCGCGAACACCCCAGGGATGTTGGTCTCGAACGCGAACGGTTCCCGCGCGAGGGTCCAGCCGCGAGGGCGTCCGTGCTCCTGGGGCAGGTCGGCGCCGGTCACCAGAAAGCCGGTGCTGTCGCGCTCGAGGACGCCGGCGAATACCTCGGTATGCGGACGGACGCCGATGAAGATGAACATCGCGGCGGCGGCGATGGTGCGCCGGTCCCCCGATTTGGGCGACCTGACCACCACCCCGGTCAGTTCCCGGTCGCCCTGCACGGCGTCGACCTCGACGCCGGTCACCACCTCGATGCCCGGCGTCGCCCGGATGCGGTCCACCAGGTACTGGGACATCGCCGGCAGCAGGTCGTCGGCGCGGACGAGCATGTATACGCGTCGGGCGTAGCGGGCGAAGAAGAGCGCCGCCTGGCCGGCCGAGTTGGCGCCGCCGACGACGCAGACGTCCCTGGCGCGGTAGCGCGCCGCCTCTGACAGCGCCGCGCCATAGTAGACGCCCGTGCCCTGCAGCGGGGCCAGACCGGGCACCTCGAGGGTCCGCGCGGTCATTCCGGTGGTGATCACCACGCACTAGGCCGTCAGCTCGGTGCCGTCCGCGAGGACGACCACCCGGTACGGGTCTTCGCGCCGCAATCCGACGACCTGCTGTCCCGCGAGCACCTCGGCGCCGAAGCGGCGTGCCTGCGCGGTGGCGCGCTGCGCCAGGTCGGCGCCGGTCACGCCTGCCGGGAAGCCCAGGTAGTTCTCGATCATCGAGCTGGTCCCGGCCTGGCCGCCGGTCGCCTCCGCCTCGACGATCACCATCCGGAGGCCCTCCGAGGCGCCATACACGGCGTTGGCGAGGCCAGCCGGGCCGCCGCCGATCACGACCACGTCGTAGAAGGGGCGGTTGGCCTGGGTCTGCAGGCCCGACTTCGCGGCGAGCTCCAGGTGCGTGGGGGAGACGAGGTGGGTGCCATCGGGAAAGACCACCACCGGCACCCGGGTCAGGTCGCCGGCCAGCGACTCGGCGAGCGCCCGGGCGGTGGCATCGCGATCGAGGTCCACCCACTGGTATGGAATGCGGTTGCGGGAGAGAAACTCCCGGGCGTCGAACGAAGCCGGCGACCACTCCGACCCCAGGACGCGGATGCCGTCGAAGCTCGGCTGGACCCGGGACCGCCACTCCGAGAGGAGATCGTCGAGCACCGGATAGAGCCGCTGCTCCGGCGGGTCCCACGGCTTCATGAGGTAGTGATCCAGGCCGATCTGGTTGATGCCCGCGATCGCCACGTCGGTGTCGGCGTAGGCGGTGAGCAGGACCCGGCGCGACTGCGGGTGGAGCTTCGCGGCCTCGGCCAGCAGTTCGAGGCCGGTCATGCCCGGCATCCGCTGATCGACTAGGAACAGGGCGACCTGGGCATTCCGGGCCGCCAAGTCCCTGGCGGCCTCGAGCCCCTCCAGGCCGGATCCTGCCCGGATCACGCGGTAGTCGGCGCGATAGTGCTGCCGGAGGTCGCGTTCGATGGCGCTGAGGACGACGGGGTCGTCGTCCACCGCCAGAATGACCGGTTTCGCCACAAGCCCCCTCTCGACCCGCAGGTGGCACGGCCCCGCGGCCGCGCGGACCCCCCTAAGATCCCGCCCGGGCGGGCCCCGTCAACCCCCGGCCCCCCGGTCACCGACCGAGGATATCTACCGGGCGCCTGTGCTGGCTGTTATTAAGACGTGGTGTTATTATTATGGCAAGTGATTACGTGTAGCAACACCTCTTTCTCGGACACTGCCATGATCCGCTTCCGCCTGGCCGAGATCCTGAAGCGCAAGGGCTGGACGCCATACCGGCTGTCGCAGGTGACCGGCCTGACGGCGCCGACCGCCTATCGCCTGGCCGATCCGGACCTGCGGTTCGGCCGCTTCACCGCCGACACCCTGGACCGCCTCTGCCGCGCGCTCGACGTGCAGCCGGGCGACCTGCTGGAGTGGGTGCCGGACAAGAAACGACGGCGCGAGTGACCACCCCCATCGTCCGGGCCGCGTTCCTGGGCAACTACCTCCCGCGCCAATGCGGGATTGCCACGTTCACCACCGACCTGACCAACGCCATCGCGGCCGAATACCCCCAGGTCGACCGGATCGTCCTGGCGATGAACGACGCCGGGAAGCGGCACGCCTACCCGCCCCAGGTCCGCTTCGAGCTGGCCGAGAACGACAGCGACGCCTATCTCCGCGCCGCCGACTTTCTGAACGTGAACACCGTCGACGTGCTCTCGGTGCAGCACGAGTACGGGATCTTCGGCGGCAAGGCCGGCAGCCACCTCCTGCCGCTGCTCCGGGCGCTGCGGATGCCGATCGTGACGACCCTTCACACCGTCCTCGGCGAGCCCAATGCCGACCAGCAGCGGGTGCTGGAGGAGATCGCCCGGCTGTCGACGCGGCTGGTCGTGATGAGCACCCACGGCGCGGCGCTGCTCCGGGACCGGTATGGCGTGCCCGCGGCCAAGATCGACCTGATCCCGCACGGCACCCCGCTGGTGCCCCCGGCCGGGGAAGCCAAGGGGCGCCTGGGAATCGACGGCCGGCCGATGCTGTTCTCCTTCGGCCTGCTCTCGCCGGACAAGGGGATCGAGTACGTGATCGAGGCCCTGCCGGCGATCCTGGCGCAGTTCCCGAGCGCGGTCTACGTCGTCGTCGGCGCCACCCACCCCCATGTCAGGGAAGAGCATGGCGAGACCTACCGGCTCTCCCTGGAGGCCCGGTCGCGGGAGCTGGGGGTGGAGGCGAGCGTCATCTTCCACAACCGGTTCGTCAGCGCGGAAGAACTGAACGACTTTCTCGCCGCCGCCGACATCTGCATCACCCCGTACCTGCAGCCGGAGCAGATCACCTCCGGGGCGCTCGCCTACGCCGTCGGGGCGGGGAAGGCGGTCATCTCGACCCCGTACCGCTACGCGACCGAGCTCCTGGCCGACGGACGGGGCGTGCTGGTGCCGTGGCGTGATGCCCCGGCGGTGGCCGCCGCCGTCACCCAGCTGCTGGGCGATGACTCGGCGCGGCTCTCCCTCGGGGCGCGGGCACGCGCGCTCGGGCGGGGGATGCAATGGCCGGCGGTGGCCCGGGCCTATCTGGCCAGCTTCGAGCGCGCCTGCGCCGAGCAGACGCGACCGTCCCCCGTGGCGGCGACGCTCGCCGCCCGCCCCGCGGGGCTCCCCGACCTCAACCTCACCCACCTCCGCCGCCTGACCGACGACACCGGCATCCTGCAGCACGCGCGGTACAGCGTGCCGCGGTACGACGACGGCTACTGCCTCGACGATAACGCCAGGGCGCTGCTGCTCATTGCCTCCATGGTCGACGTGGGCACCGACGATCGCGCGCTGGTGCGGGCACTCGCCGGCCGGTACCTGGCTTTCGTGAGTCACGCCTTCGACCTGGACGCCGGGCGGTTCAGGAATCTCATGAACTTCTCGCGTCAGTGGATGGACACCCAGGGGTCGGAGGACAGCCACGGACGGGCGCTCTGGGCGCTCGGGGCCATCGTGGGGCGCTCCGATACGCCAGGCACGCGGAGCCTGGCGGGTGATCTTTTCCAGGCGGCCCTGCCGGCCACGGCCGGGTTCGAGAGCCCGCGGGCCTGGGCCTACACCCTGCTCGGAATCGACCACTATCTGGGCGCGTTCCAGGGGGACCGCAGCGTGGAATCGGTGCGGACGCTCCTCGCGGAGCGGCTGCTGGCACTGCACCAGCGCGCCAACGGCCCGGACTGGTGCTGGTTCGAGGACCGCGTGACCTACTGCAATGCCCGGCTCCCCGAGGCACTGGTCGTCTCGGGCGCGCACATGCCTCAGCCGGCCATGCTCGAGGCCGGCCTCGCGTCGCTCCGCTGGCTGCTCTCGATGCAGCGCTCGGCCGAGGGGCATTTCGCCCCGGTCGGGTCCAACGGCTTCCTCCAGCGCGGCGCTCCCCCGGCGCGGTTCGACCAGCAGCCGGTAGAGGCCTGTGGCGCCGTGTCCGCCTGCCTCGCCGCGCATCGCGCGACGGGAGACCCGAGCTGGCTGGATCAGGCCTACTGGGCATTCGACTGGTTCATGGGGCGGAACGAGGTCCACCGGCCGCTGTACGACGCGTCCACCGGGGGCTGCCGGGACGGGCTGCACGCCGAGCGGTCCAACGAAAACCAGGGCGCGGAGTCGACCATCTCATTCCTGCAGGCCCTCCTCGACCTGCGCGCGGCCCAACTGGCCCCGGGCGCGTCTTCTCCCACACCGCCCATGACATGATGACCCGATCACCGCGATACCCGACGCTCCTCCGCCGCCACGAGCGGAACCCGATCCTGACGGCGGCGGACTGGCCCTACCCGGCGCACACCGTCTTCAATCCAGGCGCCACGCGGCTGGCCGACGGGACGACGCTGCTGTTGTGCCGGGTGGAGGACCGCCGCGGCCACTCGCACCTGTGCGCGGCGCGGTCGGCCAACGGGATCGACGGATGGCGAATCGACGCGGCCCCGACGCTCCGGCCGGACCCCGAGGCGCACCCGGAAGAACTCTGGGGGATCGAGGACCCGCGGATCACCTTCGTCGAGGAACTGGGCCAGTACGCCGTGGTCTACACGGCCTTCAGCAAGAGCGGGCCGGGGGTGGCCCTGGCGCTCACCACCGACTTCGTGCACTTCGAGCGCCTGGGGCTGGCGATGCAGCCCGACGACAAGGATGCGGCGCTGCTGCCGCGGCGGATCGACGGGAACTTCGCGCTGGTCCACCGGCCGATGGCCCCGACCGGGGCGCACATCTGGATGTCCTTCTCCCCCGATCTTCACGCCTGGGGGAACCACAAGCCGGTGCTGCAGGCGCGCAAGGGTGCGTGGTGGGACGCGAACAAGATCGGGCTCTCGCCGCCCATGATCGAGACGCCGCGCGGCTGGCTGATGCTCTACCATGGCGTGCGCCACACGGCGTCAGGCGCGCTCTACCGGCTGGGCCTCGCGCTCTTCGACGCGGCCCACCCCGATCACTGCCTGCTCCGGGGCGACGAGTGGATCTTCGGACCCGAGGCGCCCTATGAATGTGAGGGCGACGTGGGTCACGTGGCCTTCCCCTGTGGCACCACGCTCGGCGACGACGGCGACACCCTCAACGTCTACTACGGAGCGGCCGACACCAGCATCGCGCTGGCCACCGGCAGCGTAGGCGAGCTGCTCCAGTGGCTGGACACCCACGGCCGCCCCGAAGCGTAGGCCTGCTTACTGTCGGTGAGGCTCTGCGAGCAGTTCCTCGGCTAGCGACTGGGCCGCGGCGTCCGGAGGGAGATTCCGGGTCGCGGCGATCTCGAAGACGCGAAGCGCCGTGTCGTAGATCCGGGCAAGCCGGGACTCGAGCTGGTCTGCTGAGAACATGCCGGCCTGCGCCGCGCCGCCGAGCGTTCCGCCACAATTGACGACATAGTCGGGCGCGAACAGGATCCCCCGTTCGTGCAGCAGCCGGCCGTGGCGCGGCTCTTTCAGCTGGTTGTTGGCGCCACCACACACGATGGCTGCCCTGATCCGGGGAACGCTGTCGTCGTCGAGGATGGCCCCCAGCGCGCAAGGGGCGACGACGTCGGCTTTCGCGAACAGGATCTCGTCGGTGCCGACGACGTCGGCCCCGAGCTCGGCGGCAAGGGCATCGGCCGCGGCGCGGTCTACGTCGGCGAGGATCAACCGCGCCCCGGCCTCGTGCAGGTGCCGGCACAACAGGCTCCCGACAGCGCCGACTCCCTGTACCGCGATCGTCAGGCCTCGGAGCGAGTCACGCCCCAGGCGGAACCGCACCGCCGCCTCGATGCCTCGGAGTAGGCCGCGCGCCGTGGGGATGGCCGTATTGCCCCCCGCCCCTGGCAGGCCGGTTACGTGGGGCGTCACCTCGCGGATCACCGCCATGTCCGCGCTGCTGGTGCCGACGTCCGGCGCGCAGAGGTATTGGCCACCCAGGCTGTCGACCCACCGACCCAGCGCGTGAAGCAGGGCCGGCGTCTTCTCCGTGGCCGGGTCGCCGATGACCACGGTCTTGCCGCCCCCGAGCGGCAACCCCGTCAGCGCCATCTTATAGGACATGGCGCGGCTCAGCCGCAGGACGTCGGTGAGGGCGTCGGCGCTGCTCCGGTACGGGTAGAAGCGGATGCCTCCACCGCTCAGGCCGCCGCGCAGGCGGTGAATCGCCGTAATGGCCCTGAGGCCGACGCCTTGATCGTGCCAGAACACCACCCGTTCGTGGCCGGCGTACTCGGGATGCTCGAAGACGGACATCAGGGTGCCCGCCCGGTCAGTAGCCCACCGCCATGCCGTCCTTGCGGGGGTCGCTGCCCGCCGCCCACCCTTTGGGCAATCGGACGATCGCCTGCGCCCCCCCAAACGACACCCGCCGCTCGTCCACCAGCGCGTGCCCCATGGCCGTGAGGGCGGCCCGCACGCCGTCCCCCACCGGGGCTTCGATGGCGACCTGCTGCCCGTCGAGGTGGCGGAAACGGGCCGCGTCGGCGGCCTGCTGCAGGTCCATGCCGAATACCAGGTGGTTGAGCAGGAACTGCACGTGTCCCTGCGCCTGCATCCCGCCACCCATCAGGCCGAAGCTCAGGTACGGCTGGTCGCGGCCGGCTTCGGTCCGGGTCACGAACGCGGGGATGAGGGTGTGGAAGGGGCGCTTTCCAGGCCCCGCCGTATTGGGCATTCCCGGGGTGAGGGTGAACCCCGCCCCGCGATTGTGCAGGGCGAAGCCGGTGCCCGGGACCACGATGCCGGAACCAAACGCGTCGTAGACGGAGTTGATCAGCGACACCATGTTCCCTTCGGCGTCGGCCGTGGTGAGGTAGATGGTCTCGCTGGCGGTGCGGAGCGGTCCCGGGTCGACGCGCGCCTGCGCCCGGTTGGGATCGAGCCGGCTCCGCCGCTCCGCAATGAACGGATCAGAGAGCAGGTGTTCGGCCGTGGCGTCGAGGTGGTCGGCATCGCCGACGAACCGCTCGAGGTCGGCGTAGGCGAGCTTCTTGGCTTCGATCAGGTGGTGCAGATAGGAAGCCGAGTTGTGACCCATCGCCTTCAGGTCGAACGGCTCGAGGATCCGGAGCATCTCGAGCACCGCGATCCCCTGGTTGTTGGGCGGCATCTCCCAGACGCGATATCCCTGGAACGGCACCGAGATCGGGGTCACCCAGTTCGGGGTGTTGTTCCGGAGGTCGTCCAGCGTGACGAAGCCATCGAGGGCCGCGAGCCGGGCCACGATGCGCTGGCCGAGCGCGCCGCCGTAGAAGGTGCCGATGCCGCTGTCGGCGATCGCCTGCAGGGTGCGGGCGTAGTCCGGGTTCTGGAACCACTCTCCCGCGCGGGGGGCGCGCCCGCCGGGGAGGAAGGTGGCGGCGGCCGACGCGTCCTGCTGCAGGAACCGGGTTTCGGCGGCCCACTGGGAGGCGATGATGGGCGTCACGGGGAAGCCGTCGCGGGCGTAGCGGATCGCCGGTTCGAGCGCGGCGGCAAGGGGACGCCTGCCGTGGGTACGCACCAGCATGTCCCACCCCGCCAGCGCGCCCGGCACGGTGACCGAGAGGACGCCCTGCTGCGACCCCTGCTGGAACCCGCGGGCTTGGAGCGCCTCGCGGGTCATCCGCGAACCGGCGCGGCCGCTGGCGTTGAGGGCCACCAGCTTCTGCTCCTTCGCCAGCCAGATGATGGCGAACAGGTCACCACCGATGCCGGTCATGTGCGGCTCGGTCACGCTCAGCACCGCGGCCGCGGTGACGGCGGCGTCGATGGCGTTGCCGCCCTGTCGCAGCACCTCGAGCCCGGCGGCGGACGCCAGCGGTTGACTGGTCGCCACCACGCCACTCGGGGCATACACCGTGGAGCGGCCGGCCATCGTGGTGGGGCGCTGGGCCGACACCTGCGCCGGCCCCGTCAGCAGCACCGAGAGGGCCACGACCGTGGCCACCGGCACAAGATGAGACATGGGCACTTCCATGAGAGAGGGAGTGAACTCGTTCCGGGAACGCTAACGCCCACCATCGCGCCTCCCAAGAGTGCCCGGCGCTCTGGTGGCGTCATGCCGGGGATCCAAGGACCGAGTAGAGGGCGCCGCGCAGGGCGAGATCCCGGGGGTCTCCGGTCAGGGCCACCCCGATCCGGTTGGTGACGTACCCGTAGCCGATGCCGGCCTGCGGGTCGGCGAAGCCGAGCGACCCGCCGGTTCCCGGGGCCCCGTACGAACTGTCGCTGCCGAACGGCCAGGTGGTGCACGGTTTCATGAAGCCAAGCGCGAACCGGGCTTCACCTTTCATGCACTCGTCGTAGAAACCGTGATCGGACGGGATGGCCGGGGCCGCCAGGGCACGGAGGGTGTCCGGCCCGAGCCCGAGTTCGTGCCCGTCGGCGGCGAACACGCCGTAGGCCCGGGCGATGGCGCGCGCCGTCCCGACCCCGCCGCCGGAGGGAATCTCGAGGTTCCGGGCGTAGAGGCGCTGCGGATCGTGGACCAACTCGGAGCCGCGGAGAGCGCGGACGATCTTCGAGCGGGGATTGAAGACCTCGAGGACGAAGGAGAAGGGGAAGCCGAACAGCATCGCCAGGCGGCCGGGCGACGACAGGGTGGCCAGGCGCGAGTCGGGAATGGCGTCCGGCAGGCGGATGTAGAACTCGATCCCCAGTGGCGAGGCGATCTCGTCCTGGAAGAACCGCCCGAGGCTCCGGTGTTCCGGATCGACCCGGCGAAGCAGCTCGGCCTCGTAGAAGCCGAGGGTGATGGCGTGATAGGCCTGCCGGGCGCCTGGGGGCCAGGCCGGCCGCTGGCGGGCCAGGACGTCGGCCAGGCCGTCGAGGTCGGCAATCAGCTCGCGGGTCAGCGGCACATCGAGGGCGAAGAGACCGGCCTGATGGGCGAGCAACTGGCGGACGGTGACCGCATCCTTGCCGAACTGGGCGAACTCGGGCCAATAGCGGGCCACGCGCTCCTCATAGTCGATCCAGCCGCGGGAGTGCGCGACAGCCAGCGTCATCGCCGCCGGGCCCTTGGTGGTCGAGTAGACCAGGGCCATGGTGTCGGCTTCCCAGGGTTCGCCGGTGGTCTCGTTCCGGACGCCGCCCCAGAGGTCCACGATCTTCTCACCGTGGCGGTAGACGCAGCAGGCGCCGCCGAGTTCATGGCGCCGGGTGAAGTTCTCCTCGAATGATTCGCGGACGGCCTCGAAGCCGGGACTCACCTGACCGTGGACCGTGATGCGACGTGATCGGGACATGTCGTACTCCCTCACCCCGTGGGTCCGGAAGACATGCGTGGCAGGGGCAACTCGGCATGCCGCGCCGCGCGGCGGAGGAACCGGTCGCCCTACCGGGGCGAACCAACCAGTTGCCTGAAGGCCGGAAGGTTCAACAGGTCCGGCCCGAGTTCGCGGTGCCAGATCGAGTAGCTCCGCAGGAGCTCGTCCCCGAGCTGATAGGCCTCTCGCAGCCTGACCAGGGCCAGGACCGTATCCCCCATGGCGCTGTAGAGCCGGGCGGCGCTGTAGGGTCCGGTCCGGCTGGGCGGGCGAGCCACCGGGAACGTGATCGCCTCGAACTGGGCGATGGCCCGAGTGATGTCCGCGGCGTTTCCCCCACTCCGGATCGTGATATAGGCGCGGTGCCAGGCCACGGAGGCGCTGTCGGCCGGGCGGCGGGCGAGCGCGCCAAGCAAGGGCAACAACCGGTAGGCCTCACTCCACTGCAGGGCCTCCTCCTCAGTCTCCAGGAGGGCCTCCAACCGGGCAAAGGTGGTGTCGCCCTGAGCAAGGCGCGTCCGCTGCCACGCGACCCCGCGTTCCGCCATCAGTCGGGCGCCGGCCGTGTCGCCGTGGGTCCGAAGTTCCTGGGAGGCGGTTACTGCCCGGCTCAGGCTCCAGCCGGATTGCGCCGGCTCCAGCCCCTCGGACTCACGCACCAGTTCTTCGACAGCTTTCCGGTCGCGGAGACCGGCCCGAGCCTCGATCTCCGCCGTGAGGAAGACCAGGGGATTGTCCGGGTACTCCTCGCGCATGGTTCGGGCGATCGCCAGTTCGTCCTGGTGACGGGAAAGAGCGTGCAGGGCGCGGCCGACGCAGAGATGCAGACCGACGGCGCGGCGGACCGGTGCGTTCCAGAAGACGGTGTCCTTCAGGTGTGGCGCGAAGCCGGCGGCCTCCTCATACCTGGCAGTGGAAATGGCCGCCCAGCAGGCGGCGATGGCCATGGTCTTGGGGGCCAGCGCATACGCTTCCCGGCTGTGCGCATACACTCCCTCCCAATCCGCGCGAATGTAGGCGAGGCGTCGGCTGGCCTCGGCGCGGTCGCCGGGGGGGAGACCGGGTGTCTGGAGCACAGCGACCAGTGCGGATTCGGCGGCCTCCGGGGCACCCCGGAGCCACACGGTGACCGCCCGCCCGATCCGCGCCATCGGCCAGCCTGGTGCCTGGGACAGGGCCGCGTCATAGGCCAGGAGGGCGCCGCTGAGCTCGCCGCGAGCCTGACGGGTGGCTGCGGTGACCAGGGACTGGTACGGCTCGAGTGTATTGGGGAGCGAGAAGTCGCGGCCCCACTTCGCATCGTCACCCCAGTCCCGGAGAGCTGCCAGTCGGGTGGCAAGACGCTGCGCCAGCTGTTCGACCGCCCGGGCGGAACCTCCAGTGGCGACCACCGGCTCCATTTCCCCGATGGGGGTGCCACCCGGCTGGCGCATGATGGCCGCGTGGTACTCGAGCGAGTCGCCGCGAGCGTGGATCGTTCCCACGATCACCAGGCCGGCACCGGTCCGCTTGGCCAGAGCTTCGGGAATCCCGTCGCGGCCGGCCGCCGCATCATGGAGCGCCTCGCGCGCGGTGACGGCCAGGACCAGATGGGCCACTCCGGTGCGGGCGATCGGATCCGGAAGGCGGTCCGCCATCTCATCCGCCAGAGCGTCGTGCACCGGGTTCCCGGTCCGGTTCTCGAACGGGGCCACGACGACCAGCGCAGGGTCGGGACGAAGGCGTGGGCGGGTAAGCTGCCAGGAGACGACGAGCAGGACCGCGAGGACCGTGGCGGCGACCGCCAGCGGCCGGTGATTCCCAAGCAGCCGGGAGGAAGGGATGGCCCCGCTGGTGAGCGCCGTCAGCCGGTCGAGGCGGGTGACCAGATCCTCCGCGCGCGGCCACCGGTCCTCAGGATCCTTCTCGATCGCCCGCATCACCAGTTGAGTCAATTCCGCCGGGAGGTCGGGGCGGTAGCGGGTGAGCGGCTCCGCAGGCTGCAGGAGGCGGGGCCGGTCGAATGGCGGCCGGCCGCTCAGCAGCTCGTAGGCCACGACCCCCCAGGCGTAGATGTCAGCCCGGTGATCCACATCCGGGTCGCCCGCCGCCTGTTCGGGCGCCATATACGCCGGGGTGCCCAGCGCGATGGACCCGCTGGTGGCTATGCTCGGGTTGGTGGTGAGTCGGAGGGCCTTGGCCACCCCGAAATCGGCGACCAGGGCATGCTCGCCGGACAGCATGACGTTCTCCGGCTTGATGTCGCGGTGAACGACGCCCTGCCGGTGGGCGTAGGCCATCGCGTCCGCAATGTCGCGCAGAATCCGGAGGGCTTCCGGAACAGGCAGCGGGCCAGCCGAGAGGCAGCGCTGCCGGAGCGTCGGGCCCTCGACGTAGGGCATGACGTAGAAGAGGACGCCTGCAGCTTCCCCCGAGTCATGCAACGGCAGGATATGAGGATGGTTGAGCCGGGCGGCAATCCGGATTTCCCGGAGGAAGCGGTCCGGCCCGAACTCCGCTGCCGGATGCGACGTCAGCACCTTGATCGCGACTTGGCGCTGATGACGGAGGTCCTCGGCCAGGAAGACCGTGGCCATCCCCCCAGCGCCCACCTCGCGCTCGATTCGGTAGCGATCAGCCAGGGCCGCCCTCAGGCGGTCCACGGCGTCGGCCATGTGCGGCCTCTGCGGTGGGGGCCTCACCCAATGTTATGCCTCGGCAGGACTTCCGGCCAGTAGGCCCGGCGGGCCCGCCTCAACCGCCTCGAGTGGTCCCGACGCTACGGAGACCCGGACGGCTGGGCCTTCCCGAAGACTTCCACGATGGTGGCGGTCACGGTGCCCGGGTTTGTGAAGGTGTGCATCACGCCGCCCTTCAGTGACAGGACCTGTCCCGGCGTGACCTCGATTGGTGCCTCACCGTCGATGGTGAGCACCAGGCGTCCGGTCACCAGCGTGAAGACGTGCCACGCCGCATCGGCGTGGTTGTGCATGCGTCGCGTCGCCCCCGGCTCCGCGTAATCGCGCAGCACGCGGTACTGGGGCGTGTCGGTCACCAGCATCCAGGATATCCCGGGGTCCCCGGGCAGCGGCGTCGCCTTCTCGCTCCCTCCGACGGCCTGAGCCCAGGCGCGGGGTGCCGGCAGGAGCACCAGGGCAGTGACCGCCCACATCACGATCGCACGTCGCATCATCCCGTCTCTCCTGGCTGAAGGTTCTTCCGGCGCGTTCACGCAGACCCCTCGACAATTTTCCAGTAGGAGTCCTTCCTGATCACCTTCCCGTCTCGAAACTCCCAGAGGTCGCAGCCACGCACCTGCAGCCGTCGGCCGTCAAGCGCCGTGCCGGTCAGCAGCCATTCGGACACGCCTCTGTTGCCGCTGACCCAGTGTCGGTCCTCGCCGTAGTGTACGTCGGGCAGGCCCTTGAAGCGGGTGGCCAGCCCCTCCCGCACCGCGGCCTTGCCCGTAAAGCGCTGTCCCCAGGGTTCCGGACCGCGCGGCATGTCAAACGAGCAGTCGTCGGCGAAGAACTCCATGATAGCGTCGAGATCATGGGCGTTGAAGGCGGCCGCGATGGCCTTCAGGGTCTCGATGGACACGGACTGAGGCTCAACCATGGCGTCCCCCTTCGCGGCCCCGGTCGGGGCAGTTGATTCTACCCTGGGTTGTTTCCGCCCGTCAGCCCCGCCAGACCTCGCGGCAGAGCCGCAGCCAGTTCGCGCCGATCACCTTCTCGATCACCCGGTCCGGATGCCCCCGGGCCGCGAGCGCGTCGGCGATCCGCTCCATCCGCCGCTCGCTGTTGAGCTCCGGCACCGTGAACAGCACGTCGGGGTTCTCGGCCGGCGCCGCGATCCCGGCCTTGATGCGGTTGGCGACGAACTGGCGGTGCTTGGCCCAGTACTCCTCCGAGCCGTCGATCGGGGTGATGGAGAGATCGCTTCCGATGCCGACGTGGTCCTCGCCGCAGGTCTTGAGCGCGTGCTCGATGTGGGCCACCAGGTCGGCCGTGGTGGGCACCCGGCCCGGGGTGAGGAACGGCATCAGGTAGATCCCCGCCACGCCGCCACGGTCGGCCATCGCCTTGAGTTCCTCGTCGTCCTTGGACCGCGGGTGGCGCGCCACCGCGTTGCAGCCGGTGTGGGTGATCCCGACTGGCGCGGTCGAGGCGGCAATCCCCTCGGCGGTGGTGCGCTTGCCGCAGTGGGAGAGGTCAACGATGGTGCCGAGTTCGTTGAGGCGGGCGACTACCTGCCGGCCGAAGGTGCTGAGGCCGGCGTTGCCGGGCTCGAGGCAGCCGTCGCCGACGAGGTTCCGGCCGTTATAGGTGAGCTGCACCACCCGGACGCCGAGCTGATGGAAGAGATCCATCGTGGTCAGGTCGCGACCGTAGGGCGTGGTGTCCTGGAAGCCGAAGACCAGCCCGACCCGGCGCGCCTGCTTGGCGGCGAGGAGGTCGGCGACGGTGCGCACCTGCTGGAAGACATCGGGATGTCGCGCCACGTTCTCGACCCAGGGGGCGAGCCGGCGCATGGTTGCCTCGAGGCTGTTCGAGTTCACCGTGATGTTCATGGCGGTGATGCCCGAACGCCGGGCGTTGTCGAGCATCGCCGCGCTGAGCGGCGGGTCCTCGGGGTAGTTGAAGTACCCGGGACTGCCGAGGAAGTCGATCACGACGGCGCGGTCGTAGCCGGGCCAGGCACCGGTCGGCGAAGGTGCGGCGGCGGCAATCAGCCGGGGCGCCAGGTACGGCGCCAGGCCGGCGGCCAGGGCGGAGCGGACGAAGTCGCGACGAGGGAGGGACATGATGGCCTCTGGGCGGATGTTCGACTCAGGAGCCTGCTCTATTGACGGGGTCGGTCCAGCGCGGCAAGCAGCGACGGAATCAGCCCGCCGAAGGCGCCGTTGCTCATCACCAGCACCAGGTCGCCGGGCCGGGCCTGGCGGGCGATCCGGTCCACCAGCGCCGGCACCTCGGCAAGCGCGTTCGCCTCAAGGCCCCGGGCACGGATGGCGTCCACCACCGCGTCCACGTCGAGCTGCTGGTCGGCCGGGACCTGGTCGTGCGGTTCCGGCCGCCGCAGCAGCACCACATCGGCGTCGTCGAACGCCGCGGCGTAGTCGGCCTGGTGGATGTTGCGCCGGCTGGTGTTGGAGCGCGGCTCGAACACCGCCCAGAGCCGCCGCCCCTGGTACCGCTGCCGGATGCCGGCCACCGTCTGGCGCACCGCGGTAGGGTGGTGGGCAAAGTCGTCGAGCACCAGCACCCCGCCCACTTCTCCCCTCGGCTCCTGCCGCCGCTTGACCCCCAGGAAGCTGGCGAAGCCAGCGGCGACCTGCCCGCTGGTGAGGCCAAGCGACCGGGCCGCGGCATACACCCCCACCGCGTTCTCGACGTTGTGCCGGCCCGACATCGGGAGCAGCACGGGCACCCGCTCGCCACCGGGCCCCTCGATGACGAAGCGAGCCCCCGCCTCGGTGAACCGGAGTTCCGCAGCACGGTAGTCGGCGGCGGCATCCGCAGCGTAGGTGACGACCTGCGCCCTGGTGTGGGCGCGCGCCAGCGCCACGGCGTGCGGGTACGACGCGCTTACGCCCAGCCAGCCGTCGGCCGGCACGGTGGCGCAGAAGCGCTGGAAGGCGGACTGGTAGTGGGCCAGGTCGGCGTAGATGTCGGCGTGGTCGAACTCCACGCTGGTGAGCAGGGCGGTGCAGGCCCGGTAGTGCAGGAACTTGGGCCCCTTGTCGAAATACGCCGTGTCGTATTCGTCGCCTTCGACCACGACGTGCGGGCCGCTCCCCAGCCGGAAGTTGCCGTGGTAGTTGAGGGTGACGCCGCCGACCAGGAAGGTGGGGTCGAGTCCCGCCTCCGCGAGAACGTGGCCCATCAGCGCCGCGGTGGTGGTCTTCCCGTGGGTTCCGGTGATGACGATGCTGTGCCGGTCGGCAGCGATCAGGGCGCCGAACGCCGCCGGGAAGCTCATCTGCGGGAGGCCGCGCTCCCGGACCGCCGTGGCCTCGGGGTT
>DASWBQ010000049.1:0-2008 GCA_036390535.1 Gemmatimonadales bacterium
AGGACCCGCTCAACTTCCCGATCCGGCTCAACAACCGGCTCGCGGCGCTGGGCCGGAGCGTGGCAACGGGTGACGCGCGACCGACGGCGGGGGCCTATACGGTCTACGACGAACTGAGCCGGGAACTGACGGGGCACCTGATTCGGCTCGAGACGGCACTCGGCACGGGCGTTCCCGACATTAACCGGGTCCTCTCGGGGCTTCGGCTGGAGCCGCTGTCGATCGGGAAATTCGAGCGGTCCTCCCTGCGGATACCGTAACCGTCTCACGAACTCGGGAGCCACCATGGGTCTCTATCGGGCCCTGGAACTGACCCTGCCGGGCATGCTGCTGGCCATCCTCCTCATGGTGGAGCTGGGTCGCCGGGCCGGCATCCGGCATCGCCAGCGGACCGGAGAACCGGCCGCTGGCGTCGGCGCGATCGAGGGCGCCGTCTTCGGCCTGCTGGGGCTGATCCTCGCGTTCACCTTCTCCGGCGCGGCAGCCCGCTACGACTCGCGCCGTGACATGGTTACCGAGGAGGCCAACGACATCGGAACGGCGTGGTTCCGGGTGGACCTGGTGCCCGAGGCTCAGCAGCCGGCTCTGCGCCAGGCGTTTCGCGACTACCTCGATCACCGCATTGCGGCCTACCAGGCGATGCCAGACACAACGGCGATGCTGCGGGAGATCAAGAAGAGTGAGGCGCTCCAGGCGGAGATCTGGCGTCAGGCGGTGGCCGCGACGAGCGATCCGGCGCTCGCTGCCTCGAAGATGCTGCTGCTCCCGGCGCTGAACGCGATGATCGACATCACCACCACGAGGACGATGGCGGCCCGGAGCCACATGCCGGAGTTCATCTACCTGCTGCTGGTTGTCCTGGCCCTGGTGGGCGGACTAGTGGGCGGCTACGCGATGTCGGTCAGCCCGAAACGAAGCCTGGTGCACAGCATCGGCTTTGCCCTGGTCCTGTCGCTCACGATCTACGTGATCCTGGACCTCGAGTTTCCGCGCAAGGGGCTGATCCGGCTCGATGCCTACGATCAGGTGCTGATCGACCTGCGCGCCTCGATGGACTAGCGGTCAGGCCCCTCGTTCACCGAGAACCGGAACACGTCAGGCCGCTGGTAGTGACCCGCGACGTCGAAATCGAACTTGCCCCGGGCGATCTCTCCGAGGTCAAGATCGGCCACCAGCATGCCTTCCTGGTCCCAGAGGGGGCCGGCCACGACCTGGCCGAGCGGTGAGATGATGACGCTGCCGCCGCGGGAGAGGACCTCGGGCTGGTCGGCGAGGTCGTCGAGCCCCTCCAGGTCGGCGGGGTACATCGTCCTGGTGAGGTACTGGTTGCACGACAGCACGAAGCAGCGGCCCTCCAGGGCCACGTGCACCATCGAGGCCTGCCAAACCTCGCGTTGGTCGGCCGTCGGCGCCAGCCAGAGGTCGACCCCTTTCTGGTACATCGCCATCCGGGCCAGCGGCATGTAGTGCTCCCAGCAGATCAGGCCGCCGACCTTCCCGTAGGGCGTGTCGATCACCGTCAGGGTGGAGCCGTCGCCCTCGCCCCAGATCAGCCGTTCCGCTGCGGTCGGCTTGAGCTTCCGGTGGAGGCCCAGGAGCGAGCCGTCGGGGCCGAAGTAGAGGAGGCTACAGTAGAGCGTGTTGCCGAGCCGCTCGATGACGCCGATGGCCAGCCAGGCGCCCGCCTCCCGCGCCGCGGCGCCGAGCCGTTCGGTCTCCGGTCCGGGCACCCTCACGGCGTTGTCGAAATAGCGCTGGAAGAGCCGCCGGCCGGCGGGAGTGCGGCCGCCAACCGCGGTGCCGAAACGGAGTCCCCGCGGGTAGCCGGGAACGAACGCCTCGGGAAAGAGGATCAGCCGGGCGCCCCGGGCAGCAGCCTCGGCGGTCAGGAGGCAGGCCTTCGCGACCGAGGCGTCCCGGTCGAAGGGGACGGAGGCCGCCTGGACGACGGCGACGCGAAGGGTGGGCTCGGACATGGGTTCAATATGGACGCACGGACGGCGAACGG
>DASWBQ010000050.1:0-15414 GCA_036390535.1 Gemmatimonadales bacterium
CTGCCCCTGCTACGCCCCCGGCTTCTTCCCGACCCGGGTCCAGATCGCGATCGCGCCGCATCCGGAGCGGATCCCCTCGAGTTCGGGCGGCGTTTCAGCCGGACCGGAATACAGCTCCACCCCCTCGACGTCGGACGGCGACATCAGGAAGAGGACGGCCTTGTCGGTGGGGATTCCGTCGACGAAGTAGGCCGGACTGCAGTCGGTGTGCCGGGCGAAGTGCAGGGTGCAGAGCCGCTCGCTCCGGGCGCACTTGATCCGGACCCCGGGGACGATGCGGAGCAGGTCCATCATGTTGGCCGCTGCCCGCTTCTCGATGTAGTCGCGAGTCAGGTACCGGCCGCCGCCCCCGGTGGCCCGGCGGTTGAACTCGGGCACCGGGCTGACCCGGGCGTCGGGTTCGGTCACGGAAAGTTCCGGAAGGGTAACCGCGTCATTGTTGCCCACCTGGAACTCGACCTCGATCCGGTCATTCGGCGACAGGAGCAGCGTGGACGTCGCCGGGGGGAAGCCCTCGACTTCGGCCCGGATCACGTAGGTTCCGGCAGCCACCTTGGGGAACTTGAACCGGCCCTTGGCGTCGGTGTTGAGGGCCAGGTTCTGCCCCTCGAGGGAGACCTTGGCGCCCTTGACCGGTTTCCGGTCCGCCGCGGTGACGACGGTCCCCCGAATTTCCGACTTCTTTGGTTCCTGACCGTCCAGAGCGGGCACGCCAATGGCCAGCCCGGCGAGGGCAGCGAAGGCGAGGGACAGGACGCGAGCCGGCATCAGGTGGCCCCGGGGGCCAGGGTGGCGGGTTGCCGTATGTGTACCGCCCGGACGGGACCCACTGCAAGCCCGGGATACTACGGGAGACGGCGGGGCCGCCCGGGGAGCGCACACCGGTGCGGCGGCCGCCCTATCGGCCGCCCCCGCCTACCAACGGGGCCAGATGATGACCCGCCCACCGCCTCGGGTGGAGCCGCGCGGCCCCCGCCGGACCTGCCCGGGTTCCAGCTCGATCAGGCCGACTTCATCGGCGCGCCAGGTACAGAGCTCCCCCGGCAACATCCGGTCCTCGGAACCCATCATGCCCGCGGCACCCTGGCGCAGGTGGGCGCGCACCCTCGGGATGTCGCAGACGGCCAGAGAGCCGTACCGGCGGACGTCTTCCTCCACCAGCAGGTCCCTGGGCAGGGCGCGCACCAGCCGTTGTTCCAGGTCGAACAGGGCGGCATCCTCGATGCGATTGGCCCGGATGAACCCGACCGGCAGCTCGATGCTGAGCTCGCGTCCCTTGCCCTTCTCAACCAGCAGCGTGAGCCGGCGCTCCAGGTGACCGGGGTGGGTGACCCGGACCATGTACACGCCTTCGTTGGCCGTCGGGAAGGCGAACCGGCCACTGCTGTCAGCGGCCACGGTGCCTCCGCCACCCCCGATCACCCGGACGGTAGCCCCGATGACCGGCGTGAGATCCCGCGTCCGCACGATTCCGAAGATCCCCTCCTGGCGGGCCTCGACCACGAGGTCGGGGAGCACCATCGGATCCGGTTCGAGGAAGTACTCGACGTCGGTCGGGGCCAGTGCCCCCACCATGATCCGGGCCCGGACCGGACGGTATCCGATGTAGCGTACCGTAAGGGGATAGACCCCGGCGGGGAGGCTGTCGATCCGGAACTGCCCCTGGGCGTTGGTCCGGGCCTGCCGGTTTCCGAGCAGCACTTCCGCGTCAGCCACCGGGGCGCCGCCATCTCCGATCCGCCGCACCACGCCGGTCACCGACTGCCCGGTTGTCTGGGCGGAGAGGGTGGCTGGCGAAACGGCCGGCAGCAGCAGGGCGGCAGCGAGCAGTCTGCGGAAGAGCGTCAGAGCCACCCTCCGGGTTGGCACGCAATCGATCCCAGGACCCCGGCGCCCCAGGAGCGCGAGGGAACAAATCCGCCCGGCCCCCAACGCCAACGGGCCCGCTCCTCGCGGGCCCGTTGGCTAGAGGCGCCGGGCGGATTTGAACCGCCGCATGGAGGTTTTGCAGACCTCTGCCTTACCACTTGGCTACGGCGCCGGGACGCGAAAACTGCCCGTTCGGGGCGCTTTCCTCAAGGGTTGGCCGAGGGGGGCGGGCCGCAGTGCCATCGCTCGACCGCCGCCGCATGGTACCGGTCGATCAGCCACGCCCCGCCTCGCCGGACGAACACCGCCGTCTCCAGGAATCGGGCCGCGCATGATGTGCCATCGGGCCCCAGGGATGTCTCGTCGTTGCGGAACGTGCTCCAGGCCACGTCACCCGCCACTCTTGTTTGGAAATCGTGCCGTTTCGACGTCCATTGCCCGACTCCCTGCAGCAGTCGGACCGCCAGTTCGGTGCGGCTGAGCGGCAGCGTGTCCTCGAGGAGCAGGAAATCCTCGGTCAGCGGCGCCACCGTTCCCGCAGAGTCCTTGGCGATCATCGCGGTGTACCAGCCGTCCAGCACCGCCTCGATGGCGGCCTGGTCGGCTGACCGGCTATCCGGCGCGGGAGCGGGGGCGGCACACGCCGCCCCGATCCCCAGCGCCAGCATCACAACCCTCCGGGTCACGCCTCGAGCTTCTCCCGCGCCGCCCGGATCAACAGGAAGCAGAGGCCAGCGAACGCCACCACGCCGATCAGGTCGGCGATCGCTCCCATCGATTCCCACCCGTGGATGCCCACCATGTCCAGGACCCGCTGCAGGATCGAGATTTCCTGCGGCTGGCCGTCCACGGTCACGGTGGTCGGAATGCCCGAGAGCGCGGCGATCAGGATGCCGGTGAGCGACCCGCCCGCCACCAGGCCCGTGCTATAGAGCATCCCAGAGCTGACTTCGGACTCGCTGCCGCTCGACCCCATCTGCCTGTCCACCAGGCCACGGAGCGCACCGCCCACGAAGATCGGCAGCGTCGTTGCCAGCGGCAGGTAGGCGCCGACCGCGAACGACAGCGACCGGATCCCGCACAGCTCCACCACCACCGAGATCCCCATCCCGACGAAGATCAGGCCCCACGGCAGGTCCTGTGACAGCAGCCCCTTGATGATCGTCGCCATCAGGGTCGCCTGGGGCGCGGCGTACTTGTCGGTGCCGATGGCGTGCTCCACCCCCTGGAACGCCATCGAGCCGTCGAGGATCTTGAGCGTCCAGCCCACCACGAAGGCCGAGGCGACCACCCCGATGATCAGGCCGAACTGCTGATAGATGGGGGTCGCGCCCACCAGGTAGCCGGTCTTGAGGTCCTGGCTGGTGGCGCCGGCGTTCGACGCCGCCAGGACGGTGAGCCCACCCACGATCAGGGCGCTCGCCTGGTAGGCGTCGCCGGTCCAGCCGATCGAGACGAACAGCAGGCAGGTGCCCATCAGGGTCGCGATGCCCATCCCCGAGACGGGGTTCGACGAACTGCCGATGATCCCGACGATTCGCGAGCTCACCGTGACGAAGAAGAACCCGAATACCACCACCAGCAGCCCGAGCAGCAGCGACCCCGGGAAGGTCCCCGGCAGCTGGGGCAGCACCGCCACGATGCCGACCAGCGCCAGCGAGCCGGCGATGACCCAGGTGATCGGGATGTCGCGTTCGGTCCGGAGCTGGCCCGCGGTCCCGGCGCCTCCGCGGAGCGACGCGAAGCTCTCCCGGAAGGCCGAGACGATCGTCGGGAGGGTCCGGATCAGGGTGATCAGACCAGCCGCAGCCACCGCCCCGGCCCCGATGTACCGGACGTAGCCCAGCCGGACCTCGCCGGGCGACATCTGGGAGATCAGCTTGTCCCCGAGCCCGGGCTTGAGCGCCGCCGGGAGGGCGTCGCCCACCAGGGTGATCAGCGGGGTCAGGACAAAGGCGCTGAGCACGCCGCCCGCCACCAGGACGCCCGCGATCTTGGGTCCGATGATGTAGCCGACACCGAGGTATTCCGGGGTGATCTCCCCGGCGACCTGGGCGTTGGGGTAGCTCGAGGTGCGCGCCGTGGTCCACTGGGGCACGTCCTTCCACAGCCCCAGGACGCTCATCACCGACTTGTAGAGGAAGGCGATGCCGAGTCCGGCGAAGACCTTTCCCGCCATCGACCCGCCCCGCTCGCCCGCCACCAACACCTCGGCGCAGGCGGTGCCCTCCGGATACGGCAGGGTCTCGTGCTCCTTGACGATCAGCGCCCGGCGCAGCGGGACCATGAACAGGACGCCCAGGATGCCGCCGACCAGGCTCAACGTCAGGATGTTGAGGTAGCTGAAGTACCGCTCGCCGTCGGTGAGGAACAACAGCGCCGGAATCGTGAACACCACGCCCGCCGCGATCGACTCGCCGGCCGACCCGATGGTCTGGACGATGTTGTTCTCGAGGATGGTGGCGTTGCCGAACCGCTTGAAGACCGCGATCGCCAGCACCGCGATCGGGATCGAGGCGGAGACGGTCAGGCCGGCCCTGAGCGCCAGGTAGACGGTGGCGGCGCCGAAGATCAGGCCGAAGAGGATGCCCAGCAGGATCGCCTTGACCGAGAACTCGGCCGGGCTCTCCGAGGGCGGCACGAATGGCTTGAACTGCTCCGGGGAGGAGGACATGCGCACCTGAGGTTGTGGGTGGGATACGACCCAAAACCTGCCTCCGACCCGGCCCGAGCGGAAGGGGGCCACGGGTTAGATTAGGGACACCATGGGCAAGATCCGGATTCTTGGCGTCCCCCTCGACCTTGGCCAGAGCCGCCGGGGGGTCGATATGGGCCCGTCCGCCCTGCGCATCGCCCGGCTGGCGCCCCGACTCCGCGAGCTGGGCCACGAGGTCCACGACGTGGGCAACCTCGAGATCCCCGACCGGGACTCGGTGCCCAACGCCCCCCACGCGATCGACCTCCTGCCCGCCATCGCGCAGGCCTGCCAGCGGCTGGCCCATCAGGCCGGCCAGGCGGTCCGGGAGGGCTCTGCCCCCCTGGTCCTCGGGGGTGACCACTCCCTGGCGGCCGGGTCCGTGGCCGGCGTGGCCACCGCCTTCGCGGAGCAGGGCCAGCGCATCGGCCTCATCTGGCTCGACGCCCACGGCGACCTGAACACCCCCGAGAGCTCCCTCAGCGGCAATGTGCACGGGATGCCGCTCGCCCACCTGCTCGGCCACGGCGACCCCCGGCTGTCGGGTATCGCCGGCCCGCCCCCCGCCGTGCGCCCGGAGCACCTGGCGATCGTGGGTGCCCGCGACCTCGATCCGGCCGAGCGGCAGCACGCCCGCGACTGGGGCGTCCGGGTCTTCACCATGCGGGACATCGACGAGCGCGGCATGCAGTCGGTGATGGAGGAGGCGATCGCCATCGCCACCCGGGGCACCGCCGGGATGCACGTTTCGCTTGACGCCGACTTCGTCGACCCGAGCGAGGCCCCGGGCGTCGGGACGCCGGTCCGTGGCGGGGTGACGGACCGCGAAGCCCATCTGGCGATGGAGATGATCTGCGATTCGCAGAAGATGGTCGCGATGGACGTCGTCGAGATCAACCCGGTCCTCGACGACCACAACCAGACGGCGGAGTTGTGCGTGTGGCTGGCGAGCAGCGCCTTCGGCCTCAGGATCCTCTAGGCCGCCGGCTCAAGGTCGCCTTCATCGGCACCCACGGCGTCGGCAAGACGACGCTGTGCTTCGACCTCGCGTCCCGGCTCAAGCGACTCGACCTGGGCGTCGACATCGTCAAGGAAGTGGCCCGCGCCTGCCCGCTTCCCATCAACCGCGACACGACCGTCGAGGCCCAGGCCTGGATCCTCCACTCCCAGATCGCCCAGGAGATCGAGGCCCTCAGCCGCAACGAAGTGGTGATCTGCGACCGCTCGGTGATCGACAACTACGCCTACCTGGTGCACCGGGCCGGGCGGCGGCCGGAATACGACGCCCTCGTGGGCCGGTGGGTGGGCACCTACGCCGGCCTCTTCAAGGTGCCGATCCTCCAGGCTCCCTCCTTCGACGGGACCCGGGACCTCAGCACCACCTTCCAGGCGGACATCGATGCGGTCATCGACGAGCTGGTCGAGGCGTTCGGGGTACCGTGCCAGACCCTCGACCCGTCCGACCGAGGCAGCTGGGTGGATGCGGTGCTGGAGGCAATGCGGCTGCCGCTGGCGCCGCCGCAGGTGGACCTGTTCCCAGGTCGGTAAGCCGACTTACTGCACTACCCGCACGCTGTCGACGAAGTAGCTGGTCTCCCCGAAGCAGTTGCTCCAGAGGCCGAGGTGCTCCTCGTAATGGAGGACCACTTGCTTCCCGACCGCCGCGGTGACCAGGGCGGCGACCGAGTCATTGCGCACCGTGAAGTTCCACTGTTCCGGCATCACCCCGGGCACGGTGGTCATCGCCAGCTCGCCTTCCCAGGTTTTGCAGATCCAGCCCTTCCGGCTGAGCTTGCGCAGGATGCCGCCGCGTTCTCCGCTGGAGTAGGCCCAGTTGTACATCACCAGAGTGTAGGCCACGAACAGCAGGACGAGGATCAGGAGAATGTTGCGGGTCCCGCGGAGCAGCCGGGTGAAGAACGACGGGCCCTTGGGGGCGGCGGGCTCGGCGGCTGCGGCGGCGCCCTCTGGCTCGGGCGGCTGGGCGGTCATGGTGGTCCTCGAAGGATGGAAACTCGAGGAAATCTACCCCGCCGCTACCGATTCAGGATCCCTGCGGTGGAGAAGGTGAGTCCTCGGCCGATGACCAGGAGCCAGTCGGCCGGATCGGTGGGGCCTGCTACCCGCCGCACCACGTCGATCCGGGTCATCTCGAGATCGGTCGACCGGCTGCTGCCCAGTCGAATGCCGCCCCCGAAATCCCATCCGGTCTGCTTGGGCGAGCCGGAATACCAGGCGCCGCCATGGTCCGCAAACCCGGCCACGCCGAGATCGAAGGTCCGGAAGAGGTCGAGGGCGAAGAGGTACCGGTATTCCCCCGTGGCGTAGATAGCCCGGTCGCCCGTGAAGGCATGGAGCCGGAAACCCCGAGGGCCAATGCCGAGCCCGAGGTCGAACTCGCCCCCGGGACGCGGATGGTCGAGGGCGCCGACCCAGCCGTGCAGTACGAGGGTGTGGCGCGGCGCCGGGCTGTAGAGCACCGTTGCCCCCATTTGCACCGCGCCCGAGTCGAGTCCGGCGGAAGTGAATCGTCCGTGCGCGTTGAGGTCCACGTAGGCGAAGGCGCGACGGGTCAGGAGGCCCCCGATCCGCGCGGTCACCGACGGCGTGATGCCGTGGTCCTCCCACCCGAACGCTTTCGGCGTGACGCTGGCCCCGATCCGGACCGTGCTGCTCAGGTCGACGTCCTCCTCGCGGGTGGTCGTGAACCCCCGGACCAGGAGGTAGCGGGCGTGGCGGAATTCCCAGGAAACCCCCAGCGACCCCACGGCGGAGAGGGCGCCGAACAGCGAGTCCCGGCGGGTGAACTCGTCTTCCCAGACTCGACCCCCGATCGCCACCCGATGGTACTCCTTGGGTCCCGAACTGAGGGCCACGCCGACGCTGGCCGCGGCGGCGCCGAAGTCGCGCTGCAGCGTGTCGCTCGGCAGCGGCTCGCCGTCGAAGTACCGGAGGATGCGTTCGTCCCGCCGGTCGATCGAGACGCTCCAGCCGTGGCGGTCCGAGAGGGAGAGAAACGGCCGCTGCACGTTCGCCGCCAGCAGGGAACCGTCGGACCGGTCGTCGTACTGAAAGGCGAACCCGATCGAGCGGGCGATCAGCCGGGGCCGGCGGATGCCGAACACGAAGGCGGAGCGGTCGGGATCCTTGGTGTAGCCGAGCAGCAGGCGGGAGGCCCACCCGAGGAAGTTTTCCTCCACGAGGGAGACCCGCCACGCGACCTGCCCCCCGGTGCTCCGGAACGCGAACTCGGGCTTGGTGCTCCAGCCGTCCTGGGTGGTGACCCGGACGATCAGGCCGGTGTCACTCATGGCGGAGTCGAGCCGGACCAGCCGGAAGATGCCCAGCCGCCGGAGGTTCCGGGCGGTCTCCGACACGGAGGCCGAGTCGAACGGCTCCCCGGCTCGGAACAGCAGTTCCTGCTCGACCACCTCCGGGCGGGTCCGGACGTGGAACCGGTTGGCCAGCCGGGGAAGGAAGAACGTCGCCTCGCTGTCGGCAAAGACGTTGAGCCGGTTGATCTCCACCGCCCGGACCAGCGGCGGCAGCGCTACCACGGGGCGCTGCGCCGGGAGCGTCGCGGGCGCCAGGGCGGTGGCCAGGAGCGCGAAACCGAGACGGCGGACCAGGCCGCCGCGAGTCAATTCAGGCTCTCGAGGATCTTCCAGAGTTCGATCGGGGAGAACTCGTTGAAGCGGTGGACCGCGTCCTGGTCGCTCCATTCGAGGAAGATCCACGCCGAACTCCGGGTTCCCAGATCCGAGACAAAATGGATGCGCCCGCTCACCAGTTCGCCCCTGGGCCGGGTCTCGAGGAAGACCTTCCAGTTGGTCCCCCCCCGCGACAGGTCGCCCATATGGCGTCCGGGCTGGGCATCGGTCACGAGTGGTCGGTTGGCATCCATGGGCAGATGGGTGGGGGCTATTTGAGAGTAAGGCCGTCCCGGCCGCGCCGCCAGCGTGACAGCCCCCCTGCCGCGGCCTTATTTTGACCCCGGCATGCCCTCACCTTCCCGATTCTGCGCCCAGTGCGGTACCGGCCTGTCAACCGGCGCCGCCTTCTGCCCCTCCTGCGGGGCCGCGGCCGGTCTACCGGCCGCGACCCCCGGCCCCAACCGGACCTGGGTGGCGGCGGGCATCGTCATCACCCTGAGCCTCCTGGCGATCGTCTGGCTGGTCGCCCGACGCCCCCCCTCGGCAGCCGCCCCCACCGCCTCCCCCACCGCCGAGGGGTTAAGCGGACCGGCTCCCGACATCAGCACGTTGACCGCGCGGGAGAGCTTCGACCGGCTCTTCAACCGGGTGATGATCGCCGCGGAGCAGGGCGACCGGGCGACCGCCAGCCGGCTCGCCGAACATGGCCTGTCCGCGTACGCCCAGCTCGACTCCATCGACCTGGATGCCCGGTACCACGCCGCGGTGCTGCACGCCGAACTGCGGGAGTTCGCGGCCGCACTCGCCATCGCCGACACCCTGTCCGCCCAGGTTCCTGACCACCTGCTGGCCTGGGTGATCCGCGGCACCGTGGCCGAGCTGCAGGGTGACCAGACGGCCCTGGCGGCGGCCCGCCGGGGCTTCCTGGCCGCCTGGAACGCCGACCCGAAGCGGGACCGCCCGGAGTACCTCGATCACCAGAAGTCGCTGGACGACTTCCGCGCCTCAGCGGGGGCCCCATGACGGCCGCGCTGCCCGCTCGGACCATCCACGTCGCGCACAGCCCCGACTCCGACGACGCGTTCATGTTCTACGCCCTCGCCGAGGGCAAGGTGGACACGCCGTTCCGGTACGTCCACGAGCTCAGCGACATCGAGAGCCTCAACCAGCGGGCCCGCCGCGGCGAACTGGAGGTCTCGGCGGTCTCGATCCACGCCTACGCCTACCTGGTGGATCGATACGCCCTGATGTCCTCGGGCTCCTCGATGGGCGACGGGTATGGTCCCCGCCTGGTCTCGCGCCAGCCCGCCCCCGCCGATCCGCGGGCGGCCCTCCAGAGCCAGCGCGTGGCGGTGCCCGGTCTGTTCACCACGGCCTACCTTGCCCTCAAGCTCTACCAGCCCGACGTCGACCCGGTGGTGATGCCCTTCGACCAGATCGAGGACGCCGTTCACCGTGGTGACGTTCCGGTCGGCCTCCTCATTCACGAGGGACAGCTGACCTACGCCGACAGCGGCCTGCACCTCTGGGAGGATCTGGGAGCCTGGTGGATGCGCGACACCGGCCTGCCGCTGCCGCTTGGTGGCAACGTCGTCCGCCGGGACCTCGGCGAGGCGGTCGTGACGCAGGTGGCCCGCGACGTCCGGGCGAGCGTCGAGTACGCCCTGGCCCACCGGGGGGCGGCCCTGGCGCACGCCAAGCAGTACAGCCGCGGGCTCTCGGACGAGCGCGCCGACACCTTCGTCGGGATGTACGTCAACCGGTGGACGGTGGACTATGGCCCGGTCGGCCGCCGGGCCGTGCAGCTGCTGCTCGACCGGGCCGCCGACGCCGGCCTCATCCCGGCCCGGGTTCCGGTCGAATTCGCAGGCTGAGCCGTGACCGCCACCGGGCCCCATTCGGACACCCAGCGGGCCGCTGTCACCGTGCTCGTCGTCGATGACGAGGAGCCGATTCGCAGCGCGCTGCGTCGCTTCCTGAGCCAGGAGAAGTACGACGTCCTGGCGGTCGGCACGGCGGCCGAGGCGCTGGCAGCGGTCCAGCGGCAGCCGGTCAGCTGCATCCTCCTGGACGTCCGGCTGCCGGACCTGAGCGGCATGGACCTGCTGCCGCGGCTGCTCGAGGCGGACCCGCACGCCGTCGTGATCGTGCTTTCCGCCCTGAACGACGCCAGCACCGCGAAGACCGCCATCCAGCGCGGCGCCTTCGACTACCTGGTCAAGCCGATGGACCTCGTCGACCTGCTGCAGGCGGTCCAGCGTGGCGTTCGCCGCCGCGATAGCCGGATCGAAAGTGAGCGTCTCGCCGACGTGCTCCGGCACCAGGTGGAGGCGCGGACGGCGGAGCTGCACCAGGAGCGCGAGGTCCTCCGGGCACTGTCGGTGACCACGCTGCAGGCCCTGGTGAACGCCCTCGAGGCCAAGGACCCGCACCTGCGCGGGCACTCGGCGCGGGTGGCGGAGCTGGCAGCCACGGTGGCCGCTGCCTGCGGGCTCGACGCAGACGCCGTGCAGCAGGTCCGGACCGCCGGCCGCCTGCACGACATCGGGAAGATCGGGATTCGCGAGTCGATCCTGAACAAGCAGGGGCCGCTCACCGACGAGGAGTTCGGCCACGTGAAGGCCCACGCAGAGATCGGGGCCCAGATCCTGGCGCCGATGACCCACCTCGGACCGGTGATCGGGTTCGTGCGGCACCACCACGAGCGCTGGGACGGCAAGGGCTACCCCGACGGTCTGGCCGGCGAGGCAATCCCGCTGGGGGCCCGCATCCTCGGGGCGGTGGAGATCTTCGACGCGCTGACGACGTCGCGCCCCTATCAGGACACCATGACACCCGGGCAGGCCGTGGCGCGGATGGGCGACTTGGTCGGGAGCGTGCTCGACCCTGTGGTGCACCAGGCACTGGCCTCCGTCGTGTCCACCGGGGCCGGGGCGTCGGCATGACACCTCTCGAGCGCGCCTCGGTGGCGGTCCTCCTGGTCGAGGACGACGCCAGCATGGCCAAGCTGGTCCGCCACCTCCTCGAGATGGACGGCTACCGCCAGATCCGGCATGTCTACACCGGCGAACAGGCCATGGGCGCCGCCCGGGAGGCGGAGATCATCCTGCTCGACCATCAGCTGCCGGACATCCGGGGAATCGACCTGCTGCCCCGGCTGCTGAACCGTGCCGACCCCCCGGCCGTGATCATGGTCACGGGACATGGCAACGAGTCGCTCGCCGCCGCCGCGCTCCGGCTGGGCGCCGAGGACTACATCACCAAGGACCACTCGCTCCCCGAGCTGCTGCCCCGGATTCTCGAGCGCGTCCGCCGCAATCGGGCGCTGCAGCTGGCCTTGGCCGAGGCTGAGCAGGACCTGGTGCAGGCGGAGCGGGTCGCGGCGGTGGGCGAGCTCAACGTGGCCCTGCACCACGAGCTCAACAACCCGCTCATGGCCGCCATGGCCGAGACCGAGTTGCTCCTTTCCGATCCCGGGATACCCGCCACAGGCCAGGAAGGGCTCCGGACCGTGCAGGCCGCTCTCGAGCGGATCGCCGAGACCCTCCGGAAGAGCGCTGATGTGCAGCGCACGGTGAGCGTCCCCTATGGTCGCGGTCAGCGGATGCTCGACCTCGACGCGTCGACGGGGGAACACGAGGCCCCTCCGCCATTCCGCGGCACGGCGCTGGTCGTGCACCCGGACCTCCGCGTGGCCCGGGTCCTTTCCCTGGTGCTGCGGGAGGCGGGCTTCACCGTGCATCGCCCGTTGTCGCTGCTGGACCTCCAGGACGCCGCCAGGGCGCCCGGGGTCACCCTGGTGATCATCCCCGCCGGAGCCGACCCGCTTCAGCCGCTGGACGGCTTCACGCCGGCGGAGTCGCGCAGTTATTCCCTGGTGGTGCTGGGGAATGAGCAAGAGGCCCGGGCCCGCGCGGCGGGCGCCGATCGGGTGATCGCGATGCCCTTCGACCCAACCGCGGTGGCGGCCGAGTTGGTAGCGGTGGTCGCCGGGAAGGGCGCCTAGCCCGGATCGAGCTGATCGGCCGCCGCCGCGAGCGCGTCGGCCACCACCCGGGCGATCACGTCCTCCGCCCCGACATGACGGAACAGCGGGTGGGTGGCATCGAGCGAGAGCTCGGCCCCGGGGGCCACGGTCACCCGTCGCATCAGTACGCTTCGCGGGGCACCCGGCGCCACGTCGGGCTCCATCAGGCGCGGCCGGAGCGCCCGGGCTGAGCGGCCGCGCGCCTGGACCAGCGACTGGAGCGTCCCCAACTCCTCGGGGGTCGGGACGCCGGGCCCCAGGGCGCTGGCGACCCGGCGCTCGAGGACATCGCCGGTGAGATCGGTGAATTCCCGCGCCAGGGCCTCCAGCGAGGCGCCCTCCATCTGGCGCAGTTTGATCGCCAGCACCTGGAGCAGGTGACGATAGCGGTAGACCGCCGCCGTCCCCCGCCCCTCAGGCGGGTCGACCAGGCCCTTCATCACGTAGAAGCGTATGGTGCGCTCGCTGGGGCGGGCCCGGGCCGCGACGTTGACGGGGACCACACCCGAAGCCTCGAGCAGCGTACCCGCGATCGCCGCCAGGTCGCGGAGGCTCCACGGCGCCAGGCCGTGATAGGTCCGAAGCGTTTGCAGGGGATCGCTCGCCGGGGCGCCGCCGGCAGAGAGTGGGAACGGAATTGTCATGGTGTCTGCCGGGAAATCAACACGCGGCTCGCCCGTGCGCCAGAGGGGGCGCCTTTTCGTGACACGACCTGCGGTACTTCGATGCGCGCACCTGTCAAGTCCTGTGCGAGATTGGCGCCCATGCGCGGACACACACTGCTCGAAATGCTCGCTACGCTCACCATCATCGGGCTCGCCAGCGCCGTGGCGGCGCTCCGACTTGAGACCCTGAACGACCGGCTCGCCGTCGAGGCGGCGACGTCGGACCTGCTGATCTCCTACCATCGCGCCCGGATCACCGCGCTCAGCGCGGCGCAGCCGGTGCGGTTCGAATTCAGCGCGACTCAGGCCACGGCCTGGTCGCTGGGGACCGTCGATTCCAATCTGGCGTGGTCGGTCCCCGGACCGTCGGCGCGCGGTGTGACGCTGGTGGAGTCACCCGGGCCGGTGGTGATGACCCCGGCGGGAGTCACCATGGGGGTGGCGAATGGGCGCTACGTGCTGGAACGGGGCGACGTGCGTCGCACCGTGGTCGCCTCTCGGCTGGGACGCTTGCGGGTCAGTCGCCCGCGACGTCGAGGCCCAGCTCGGCGGGCTGGATCTGGTACCGGCGGACCTTCTGGATCAGGGTCGATCGGGCGATGCCCAGCAGTTGCGCCGCCCGGCGCTTGTTACCCCGGGTGTACCCGAGCGCCACCAGAATGTGGGCCCGCTCGACGGCCTCCAGCGGCGCTGGCGGTGCGTCCGCGCCATGCGGCGTGAGCGCGCCGGCCAAGGCCACCGGATCGGCGCCCGGGTCTCGCAGGTCGAGCACCAGGGTATCGAGCGGATCCCGACCGAGAGCCGACGCGGCGACGGCCGGATCTGGCTCGACCGCCACCTGGTGGCCACCGCTCCTGAGCACCTCGGCCAGGGCAGCTGACCTGGCGCCGGCTGACGCAACGATGAGGATCTGGAGTCCCGCCATGGTGCGAGAACATACCCCCCGCACCGGGGGTCGGCTAGAAGGGAAGCGTGGGAGGAAAAAAAAGGACGGCCGTCCAGCTCGAGGCTGCAACGGCCGTCCTACGCACGAACCACCTGAGGTCGGGGCCGAAACCGCCGTTCTTCTCCCAGTCGCCGCCGATGGCTGGTTCGCCTTCGGTAGAGGTGACTCGAGGCCTCAGTCTTGATCCCCAGGCCGGATGGCCATCCCACCTGGTTCGTTCGTGCGAGCGCTGCGGATCCGATCGGGTCGCGGACCGACCATCCACACTGCACCTCGAGGCGCCAGATCGAGGTGGATGGAGCGCGCGACTGGCTCCACCTGTTCGGGCCGAGTGGCCACCGGGATCATCGGCAACGGCCGTGCACGAGGCACCGCCATTCCCTCCCCCGACGATTCGCCCGAACCGCGGCCGTCGATGCAGCCCCTGATGAGTTCTGCCCCGACCAACCGCCGTGGATGCTAAGTTAGGGACGCGGCGAAATCTCGCAAGTGCCTGATTTTATTCGGGTTACGCGATTTCGTGTGGTCGGAAATGTGGACGGCTAAGTCGTTTCCGGCCGAGTGGATGGGCCGATCCGGGCACAGGATGTGGAAATGTGTATCCACATTTCCTCACCTCGCTACGACTCGAGACCGACCTCGATATACCGGTAGACGGGTTCGGACGGCGAGCCGGTTACGAAAAGCGCCCCCCCGGCGGAGGAGGCGAACCAGCCGCCGAGCAACTGGCTCGGACCGTCGAGTTCGCCAACGATCGGCCCGAACCAGCGCCGGAGGTGGCGCAGTTCGGGCGCTCGGCGACCCAGCATCGACACAAGAGCGCCATCGCCGACCGTGGCGCGAAAGAAATGGCCGAGGGCGTGGCTCCGCTGGGCAAACTCGACCACCTTGACCCCTGGCTCCTCGAACAGCACCCGGCCTTCGAAGATGTCCATCGGCACGGCGTCGAGCCGGGGTCCGACGTAGAGAAAACGCCGGCCCTCGTGATCTTTGCGCTCGATCAGCGTCGAGGCGGTCTCGGAGGTCAGTTGGGCGGCGTGCAGCAGGTCGTCGTCCAGCAGCAGCCCGACCACACCGGTCCACTCAAGGGCCGCCAGCGCAATGTCGACCGGGCAGCCGGCGACATCATCGAACGCCAGGAAGCGCGGGGCCTCCCCCGAGCGCACCAGCAGGTGGCCGAGGGCCTCCGCGCGGTCGCTGAAGCTGCGAATGGCGACGAACTCTCGCGTGGTCATCGATCCAATATAGTCATGCCCGATCCGACTATTGACAAAATCCTGCCCGAAGTGGAGTTTGGCCGTCATGGGATCCGCAGTACCCGCTCTGCACTCGCGATCATGAATCGTCAGCCGCCCGGTCAGCAGACGACCGTGCGGCTGTGCTGTTTCCTGGCCGGTGGCGCCAGGAATGTTCAACGGGGTCACCGACTCCCCAACAGCTCGAGGTAGTGGAAATGGCGCAGGGTACGGTCAAGTGGTTCAACGACGCCAAGGGGTTCGGCTTCATCGCCCAGGATGGCGGCAAGGACGTGTTCGTACATCACACCGCGATCGCAATGG
>DASWBQ010000051.1:0-5191 GCA_036390535.1 Gemmatimonadales bacterium
CGTCCGCCGGCGAGAAGTCCTCGTTCCACCGGCGGGCGATCACCCGGCTCAACTCGAGGTGCTGCACCTGGTCCTCGCCGACCGGCACCAGGTCGGCGCGGTACAGGAGGATGTCGGCGGCCTGGAGGATGGGATACGCCAGCAGGCCGGCGGGGACGCTCTCCAGCCGCTGCGCCTTATCTTTGAACTGGGTCATCCGCTCGAGTTCGCCGAGCGGCGTCACCGTCGTGAACAGCCACTGCAGCTCGGTGTGCTCGGGCACGTGGGACTGGACGAAGACGATCGCCTTCCCGGGGTCGATGCCGGCCGCCAGCAGCCCGATCGCCATCTCGGTGGTCCGCCGCGCCAGTTCGGCGGGCAGGTACGGGAAGGTGATCGCGTGGAGGTCCACGACGCAGTAGATCGAGTCGAACCGGTGCTGCAGCTCGACCCAGTTGCGCACGGCACCTAGCCAGTTTCCGATGTGGAGTTCACCGGACGGCTGGATGCCGGAAAAGACACGGGGCATCACGGCAACCTAGCCGGACGGTTCACTGCAGGCAAGATCAAATATCGCATGGACTTACTGTCGATCGCCGAGTCGGCCGCCCAGCGTGCCGCCGCCTGGTTGCGGGCCGTTCCGGTCCCCCGCGATCCGGCGGCCTGGACGGTCAAGGGCCAGAATGATTTCGTCACCGACGTCGACCGGCACGCCGAGTCACTGCTCGCCGACCTGCTGCTGGGCGGGGTGCCCGGATCGCGGCTGGTCGGCGAGGAGACGGCTCCTGAACTGGTGGAAGAGGGCGTGGTCTGGATCGTGGACCCCCTCGACGGGACGACCAACTTTCTCCACGGCTACCCTTCCTGTGCCGTGTCGGTGGCGGCTGCGGTGGATGGGATCCTCGAGGCAGGCGTCGTGGTGCGCCTCGTCCCGGCACAGTGCTTCACCGCGCGCCGCGGTGGCGGCGCCTGGCTCGACGGCCGCTCCGTCAGCGTATCGTCCATCAGCGCACCCGCCCACGCCCTGATCGGGACCGGATTCCCGTTCAAGCACCCGGAAGCACTGCCTGCCTACCAGGCCCAGTTCGCCCGGGTCATGGGGGCCACCAGCGGCATCCGTCGCGCCGGATCCGCCGCGCTCGATCTTGCCGACGTCGCCGCGGGCCGCTTCGACGGCTTCTGGGAACTCCACCTGGCGCCGTGGGACGTCGCCGCGGGGATCCTGCTCGTGCGCGAGGCCGGTGGCGTGGTTACCGGCCTCGACGGCCGGGAGCTCCGCCTCGGTCACGGCCCGGTCGTGGCCGGGAATCCCGCCATCCATCGCTGGCTGCTCGAGACGCTGCACCAGGACGCCCCATCATGATTGCCGCGCTGCTCCTCTCGCTCGCGACCCAGGTGGCCCCGGAGGTCGAGATCATCCGGACCGCGCACGGGGTCCCGCACATCCGCGCCGGCAACCTCCAGGCGATGGGCTACGGCCTGGGGTGGGTGATGTCCGAGGACCACGGGGCGGCGATCGGCCTCGGGCTCCTGCGCGCGCGGGGCGAGCTGTCGGTGGTGTACGGCCGGGACTCGCTTGAAAAGGACCTCGGGGTGCGGCGACGCGCGGCGGTCGCAACTGCGGGCTGGCCCCGCCTCGACCAGGCGACCCGCGACGTCTACCAGGGATTCGCGGAGGCGGTGAACGCCTGGCTTCGCCGGCACCCGGACCGGGCCCCGCCGGGAATGCCCGCCGACTTCGCCGGCTGGGACGTCCTCGCCCGCGACGTCACTTCTCCCGACATGAACGCCGCGCGCCGCACCATCAGCCGCGCGATGGGACCGAGCGCCCGGCGGGACGACGAAGGCCCCTCCCCCGACCCCGACACCGGGTCCAACGCGTGGGCCCTGGGGCCCGGCCGGACCAGGTCGGGCCACGCCATCCTGCTCCGCAATCCCCACCTGAGCTGGGACGCCGGCTATTACGAAGCCCATGTCACCGTCCCGGGCGTCCTCGACTTCTACGGCGACTTCCGGGTCGGCGGCCCCTTCACCGTGATCGGCGGCTTCAACCGCGACCTGGGCTGGTCGACCACCAACAACAGCTTCGACGACGACGAGGTGTACGCCCTCGACGAGGCCCCCGGCCGTCCCGACCACGTGCTCCTCGACGGCGCCGCGATGCCGCTCACCCGCGAGGCATTCACCCTCCGGTACCGCGAGGGCGGGGCGCTGCGTTCCGAGACGCGGGAGCTCTGGACCTCGCCCCTCGGACCGGTGGCCGGCCGCGCGGCGGGCAGGGTGTACGTGGTGCGATCGGCAGGCGACGGGGAGTTCCGCAGCGGGGAGCAGTTCCTCCGGATGATGCGGGCCGGCTCGCTCGACGCCTGGCGCGACGCGATGCGGATGCAGGCTCGCGGCACCTCGAACTTCACCTACGCCGACCGGGCCGGGAACGTCTTCTACGTCTGGAACGCATTCCTGCCGCGACGGCCCCATCCGGCCGGCCGCGATTCGGTCGTGATCCCGGTGCGGGAGACGCGCGAGGTCTGGACCCGGATGCTCGCCTGGGACTCGCTGCCCCAGCTGCTGAATCCCGCCGGCGGCTATCTCCAGAACGCCAATGACCCGCCCCACTTCACCACCCTGGCAGCTCCCCTCGACTCCGCGGCCCTGCCGCTCGGCGTGCCCGGCCCGGCGCTCTCACTCCGGAGCCAGCTGAGCCTCGACCTGATCCACGGGGATGACCGCCTGAGCCTGGAGGAAGTCGTCACCCGCAAGCACAGCTACCGGATGCTGCTGGCGGAGCGGGTCAAGGACGACCTGCTCGCGGCCGTCGCTGCGGCGGGGGACACCACGGCCCTGCTCCAGGCCGCGGCCGAGGTGCTGACCCGGTGGGATGACACGGTCGGGCCCGATTCGCGCGGCGGCGTCCTGTTCGAGGCCTGGTGGCGGCGCTACGCCCGGCCCGGCGCCACCGCGCCCCCGCCCTGGTCCCGGCCCTGGGATCGCGAGCAACCCACGACGACCCCCGACGGGCTCCGGGATCCCGCGGAGGCGGTCCGGGCATTGGCCGCCGCCGCCGCCGAAGTCCGCCGCCGGTACGGCGCCCTCGATGTCCCCTGGGGCGCGGTGCACCGCATCCGGATTGCCGGGAAGGACATCCCGGTCGGCGGGTGCAGCGGAGCCCTGGGGTGTTTCCGCGTCCTCCAGTTCCGGGAAGAGCCGGATGGCAGCCGGACGGTCACCGGCGGGGACGGCTGGATCCTGGCGGTGGAGTTCGGCGACATGCCCCGGGCGGTCTCGGTCCTGGCCTACGGCAACAGCAGCCTGGCCGACTCACCGCTGCTGGGTGACCAGGCGGACTTGTTTGCCCGAGGGGAATTGAAGCCGGTGTTCTTCAGCGCCGCGGAGGTCGACGCGGCGGCGGTGCGGCGGTACCGACCCGAGTAGGCGGGTGGAGGGGCGGAGGGGCGGAGCGAGCTCAGACCGCGGGCGCGGGCACGCCGAGCGTCGTCAGGATCCGGGGCCCGTCGCGAGTGACCGCGACGGTGTGCTCGAAATGCGCCGCGATGGCGCGGTCGGCCGTGACCACCGTCCAGCGATCCGGCAGGGTCCTGGTCTGGATGGTGCCGGCCGAGGTCATCGGCTCGATCGCGAGCGTCATCCCCTCCTGCAGCCGCGGCCCGCGCTTGGGCAGGCCGAAGTTCGGCACCTGCGGGTCTTCGTGCATCCGCTGCCCCACCCCGTGTCCTACCAGTTCCCGAAAGACCCCGAACCCCGCGGCCTCGACGGTGGCCTGGATGGCGTGGCTGATGTCGCCGACGTGGTTCCCGAGGCGGGCCTGCTCGACGCCGGCATGGAGGGCGCGCTCGGTGACGTCGAGGAGGCGCTGGGCGTCCTCGGTGATGGCGCCGACCGCGAAGGTCCGGGCGTGGTCGGAATGCAGTCCCTCGAGGAAGACCCCGACGTCCACGCTCACCACGCTTCCCTCGCGGAGGGACCGCTTGCGGGAGGGAATGCCGTGCACGATCTCCTCGTCGACGGAGATGCAGAGACTCTTGGGGAAGCCATAGAGTCCCTTGAAGGAGGGCTTGGCACCCTGCGCCCGGATGTGGCGCTCGGCTGCCTGGTCGAGTTCCTCGGTCGTCACCCCCGGCCGGACCAGGGTCGCCACCAGTTCGAGGGTCTCGGCCGCGATCCGTCCGGACCGGGCCATGATCTCGATCTCCCGCGGCGACTTGAGGGTGACCATCAGCGGCCCAGCGCCTCGCGGATCCGGCCGGCGATCTCGTCGATCGAGCCGGTGCCCGGGACCCGGTGCACCCCGCCGCGGGCCTCGTACCATGCCAACACGGGCGCTGTCTGTTCCCGATAGGCCCTGAGCCGCCGGGCGACCGCCTCGGGGGCATCGTCGGCCCGGGTCTCCTGGGTCCGCCGCCTGGCGATCCGACCGAGGATCTCCTCGTCGCTGACGTCGAGGAAGAGGACGTGCCCGATGCGACGGCCGCGCTCAGCCAGGAGGCGCTCGACCCCTTCGGCCTGGGGGATGGTCCGCACCACGCCGTCGAGGATCACCCCGCCCGCCGCGGCCGGCTTGTCGAGCTCGTCCCGGACCACGCCGAGGATGATGTCGTCACTGACCAGCGCGCCCGATTCCATCACTGCCCTGGCCTGAAGACCGAGGGGCGTCCCCCGGGCGACCGCGTCCCGGAGGAGATCGCCGGTGGCGAACTTGGGCAGGCCCAGCCGCTCGGCAAGGAGCACGCCCTGGGTACCCTTGCCCGCCCCGGGCGGGCCGAGGAGGAGGATGTCGAAGGCGGACATGGCTGAACCTTAAGCTGAAGCTCCAAGGGGGAGAAGTCAGAAGTGAGGAGTGAGAGGGGGCGCGGGGCCGTCTCACTCCTCACTTCTCACCGCGCGCGGCCTAGATGTACCGCTGCTGCCGGCCCCGGAACTTGATCCGGCCCGACTTCATGAAGCTGTCGTACTTCCGCAGGGTCCGGTGCTGCTCGACCTGGGCGATCGTGTCGAGCAGGACGCCGACCACGATCAGGATCGAGGTGCCGCCGAACTGGGCCGCGAAACCGACCTGGTTCGAGACCACGATCGGGATGATCGCGATCACCGCCAGGAAGATCGCGCCCGGCAGGGTGACCCGGGCCAGGACGCTGTCGATGTAGTCCGCGGTCGCCGCCCCGGGCCGGACGCCGGGAATGAAGGCGCCCTGCTT
>DASWBQ010000052.1:0-9747 GCA_036390535.1 Gemmatimonadales bacterium
CGAAGATGGCCGACCCCTCCCCCCGCCCGGTGACCACGCCGGAGGGGTCCACCGTCGCCACCCGGTCATCGCTCGACCGGAAGGTGAACACCGCCCGGGGCAGCGGCGTGCCGTCGTCGGTCCGCGCCACTGCCCGAAGGAGCGTATTCCCGCCGACCACGATGTCGGGCTGCTCGGCGACGACGTCGATCCGTGCCGCCGACTTGGGCTCGATCACCAGCTCCGCCACCCCTGCGACGCCGTCCACCGTCGCCGTCACCCGGGCCACGCCCTCCCGGAAGCCGGTCACCACCCCCGCGGAGTCCACCACGACCGCGTCGGCGGAGCTGGCCTCCCACCGAATCCGGCGGACGACGATCTCGCGTCCCGCCGCGTCTCGGGCCACCACCCGGAGCGCCAGCTGGTTGCCGGCGATCAGCGTGGCCCGGTCCGGCTGCACCTCGACCCGCGCCACCTGGGCGGCGGCGGGAGCGTGCAGGAGGAGGGAGGCAACGAGGAGGAGGAGGCGCATCGGCGGGGTTGGGCCCATCGGCTGAATGCTACCCCGGGGTGGACGAATCTGTCACCCGGTCAGATTATTGGGCATGCCGCGACGATATGCGTGGGCCCGTTGGCCCGCGCACCGCCTCTTCGAGCTCCGGATGAAGGACCTGGACCTCACCCTCGAGGGGACCTGGCTCGCCGACTGCCGCGACCGCCTCCTCGAGGAGCTCGAGGCCAAGGGGGTCCGGCTCCGGCCCCACGTCTGGCTGTCCGACGAGTGGTTCGCCCCCTCCACCTCGCCCGGTTTCGCGATCCCCTTCTATCTGGCCCACCCGCGCCTGATGCGGCTCGAGCGGAGCCAGATGTTCGACGTCGAGGGCGGCTCGATCGGGGAGTGCATGCGGATCATGCGCCACGAGGCGGGGCACGCCATCCAGCACGCCTACCTCCTCAACCGCCGCAAGCGCTGGCAGCAGCTCTTCGGGCGGTCCTCCACCCGCTACCCGCAGTGGTACCGCCCCAATCCCTCCAGCCGGAAGTACGTCCAGCACCTCCGGCTCTGGTACGCCCAGGCCCACCCCGACGAGGACTTCGCCGAGACGTTCGCCGTCTGGCTGCGGCCCCGGTCCGACTGGCGCCGGCGGTACGTCGGCTGGCCGGCGATGAAGAAGCTGGAGTACGTGGACGAGCTGATGGCGGAGATCGCCGATCACCGGCCCGCCATCACCAGCCGGGCGCAGCTCGACTCGCTCCGCACCCTCCGGAAGACCCTCGGGGAGCACTACCGGGTCCGCCGGGCGAAGTACACCATCGAGTATCCCAGTACCTACGACCGCGACCTCCGCCGGGTCTTCACCGACGACCCCGGCCTGCGCCGCAACATCGCGGCCTCCACCTTCCTCCGGCGCAACCGCCGGAAGATCCGCCAGATGGTCGCCCGCTGGACCGGCGAGTACCAACTCACCCTCGACCACGTCCTCGGCGAGATGATCGGCCGGTGCCGGGAGCTGCGCCTCCGGGCGGTCGGGAACGAGCGCCAGCTCCGCAGCGACTTCGCCGTGCTCCTCACCGTGCAGACCATGCACGTCCTCTACAGCCAGGCCCGCCGCGACTGGATTCCCCTATGAAGCCGCTCCGCGTCCTCGCGCTGATGCACCCCCAGCTCGTTCCTCCGGATTCCCTCGACGGCCATGACGAGAAGGAGATCTTCGCCTGGAAGACGGAGTACGACATCGTCTCCACCCTCCGGAAGGCCGGCCATGAGGTCCGGGCCCTCGGGGTGCAGCACGAGCTGAGCCCGATCCGTGAGGCGATCGAGGCGTTCCAGCCCGACGTGGTCTTCAATCTCCTCGAGGAATTCCACGGCGAGACCGCCTACGACCAGAACGTCGCCAGCTACCTCGAACTGCTCCGGGTGCCCTACACCGGCTGCAACCCGCGCGGCCTGATCCTCGCCCGCGGCAAGGCGCTCGCCAAGAAGCTGGTCGCCTTCCACCGGATCCGGACCCCGGCCTTCGCCGTCTTTCCGCGGGGCCGCAAGGCCCGCCGCCCGGCCCGCCTCCCCTTCCCCCTGATCGTGAAGGCGCTCGAGGAGCACTCCTCGGTCGGGATCGCCCAGGCCTCGGTGGTGGACAGCGACGAGAAGCTCGCCGAGCGGGTCGAGTTCATGCACCAGCGGGTCGGCACCGACGCCCTGGTGGAGCAGTACGTCGAGGGGCGCGAGCTCTACGTCGGCGTCCTCGGCAACCACCGCCTGACCGTCCTGCCGGTCTGGGAGCTGTCGTTCGGCACCATGCCCGACTCGGTCACCCCGATCGCCACCGCGCGCGTCAAGCACGATCTCGAGTACCAGGCGAAGTACGGGATCGGGTCCGGCCCTGCTGCCGACCTGCCCGCGGCGGTCGCCGCCGCCATGCCCAACGTCTGCAAGCGGATCTACCGAACCCTCGAGCTCGATGGCTACGCCCGCCTCGATTTCCGCCTCTCGGCCGGCCACGAGCTCTACTTCCTCGAGGCCAATCCCAATCCCGAGATCGCCAAGCAGGAGGAGTTCGCGCTGGCCGCCGGCCACATCGGGATCGACTACCCCGAGCTGCTGGAGCGGATCATCCGGCTGGGCATCCAGCGGGCGAAGGGGGAGGGATGATGTAGGCGGAGCAGAGAGCAGAGAGCTCGAGAGGGGTGAGGGGAGACCGAATGGTCGAATCCGCTCTCTCCTTTCGGCTCTCTGCTCTCTTTCCCCGTTCCACCTCTGAAACGTTCCGGAACGCAACACTTTTTCGGATCTCGGCATCTAACGGGGTCACTACGCGACCCTCAGGTGTCCGATGCCGAGTGCCACCCGCCGTCAAGCTCTTGCCGCAAGTCTGGTCTGGTGCGCCCTCGCCCTTCCCGTGGCGGCTCAGGGGCCCAACCATCCAAAGGACGAACCGGGCCAGCCGGTCCGGAACGGCCACGCGCAGCCCACTCCGACGCTGCAGGCGCTGGAGCGGACCGCCCCGATCCACCTCGACGGGCGGCTCGACGAACCGATCTGGGCCACGACTCAGCCGGCCACCGGGTTTCGCCAGCAGCGCCCCGATGACGGCAAGCCGAGTACCCAGCGCACCGAGGTCCGGCTCCTGTTCGATGGTGAGGCCTTGTACGTCGGCGCCAGGATGTTCGACAGCCTTGGCGCGGCCGGGGTGCGCACCCGCCTGGTCCGCCGGGACCAGGAGACCGAGTCCGACTGGATCGAGCTGATCTTCGACACCTATCACGACCACGTGGGGCGCACGTCGTTCATGGTGAACCCCTCCGGCGTGAAGCTCGACGCCGGCATCGCCTCCTCCTTCATGGACCAGTCGTGGGATGCGGTCTGGGACGTGGCCACCACCATCGATTCGCTTGGCTGGGCCGCGGAGTTCAAGATCCCCTTCTCGCAGCTCCGCTACAGCGGCGACAGCGAGCAGACCTGGGGTCTCCAGATCTGGCGGACCGTCAGCCGGCTCAACGAGATGTCCATGTGGTCCTACTGGGGCGTGCAGGAAGCCGGTGGTCCCTCGCGCTTCGGCCACGTCGACGGGCTCCGGATCACCGGCCGGCAGCGGCGCGCCGAGGTCCTCCCCTACACCGTGGCCCAGGTGAACGCCCTGCCGCCGAATCCGTCCGGCGACCCCTTCTACCGGGCAACCAGCGGCGCCGTCCGGGTGGGCGGCGACCTGCGCTACCTGCTCACCAACACCCTCACCCTCGATGCCACCATCAACCCCGACTTCGGTCAGGTCGAGGCCGATCCGGCGGTGGTGAACCTCTCGGCGTTCGAGACCTTCTTCCCCGAGCGGCGGCCGTTCTTCGTTTCGGGTGGCGGCGCCTTCGGGTTCGGCGGATTCAGCTGCTTCTTCTGCAGCAACACCTCCAACCTCTCGCTCTTCTACTCGCGCCGGATCGGCCGCGCGCCGCAGGGCAGTCTGCCGGCGGGCACCGCCTACGCCGACATGCCTCGCGCCACCTCGATTCTCGGCGCCGCCAAGGTCACCGGCCGGACCCGCAGCGGCTGGACGGTGGGCGTGCTGGACGCAGTCACCAGCTCCGAGAGCGCCAGTCTCGCCGGTGAGGGCGTCCCGTCCTCCCAGCAGGTGGAGCCCGCCACCAACTACTTCGTGGCCCGGCTCAAGCGCGATCTCCGGAACGGCAACGCCATGATCGGCGGGATGGTCACCTCCGTCTGGCGCGCGCTCGACGACCCGCTCCTTCGCGACCGGCTTCCGGTGCATGCCGAGGCGGCGGGCCTCGACTGGAACCTGAAGTGGTCGAGCCAGACGTACTCCTTCATGGGCAGCGTCGCCGGCTCCAACGTCTCCGGCGACTCGGCGTCGATCCTCCGGCTCCAGCGCTCGAGCGCCAGGTACTTCCAGCGGCCGGACCGCGGGCAGGGCGGCAACGGCGCCTTCAGCGATGCCTACGACCCCGCCGCCACCCGACTCGGCGGTTTCGCCGGCTATGCCCGCGTCGGCAAGAACGCGGGCAACTGGATGTGGGAGGCCGCTGCCAGCGTGCGGAGCCCGGGCTTCGAGACCAACGACCTCGCCTTCCTGACCCGCGCCGACTATGTCTGGGCGAATGCCAACGTGGTGCGCCAGTTCTCCCGTCCCACCAGCTGGTACCGCTCGGCCACCCTCGTGGCGGGCACCCAGCAGCAGGTGAACTTCGACGGCGACCTGACCGACCGGCAGTTTCACGGCTTCGGGAGGATCGAGTTCCTCAACTACTGGGGCCTGGGGGGCTACGTCATGCGCCGACCCGAGGTCGACGATGACCGGGCGCTGCGGGGCGGGCCGCTGGTTCGCCGGCCGGGGATGACCTTCGCCTCCGTCTTCACCAACACCGATTCCCGGAAGCCGGTGTCCGTCGGCCTCCAGGGAAACCGGGGGTTCGCGGACGAGGGCCCCAGCGGGTTCTCGGTGGGAGCGGACGTGACGATGCGCCCGACGTCGTACATCGCACTGAGCCTGGGGCCCCAGGTTTCCCGCTACGGCACCGCTCAGCAGTACGTCACCGCCATCGAGGATCCGGTGGCGACCGCCTTCTACGGCCGGCGGTATGTCATGTCCGACCTGGTGCAGGACGACGTGGCACTGAACACCCGGCTCAACGTGACCTTCACGCCGGCGCTGACCCTGGAACTGGTCGTGCAGCCGCTGCTCTCCAGCGCGAACTTCGACCGGTTCAAGGAGTTCGACGCGCCGGGGAGCGTCTCCAAGAGCGTCTACGGGGTGGACCGCGGGACCATCGCGCCGGTCCGCGACGCCGACGGCACCGTCACCGGCTACCTGATCGACCCCGACGGCGCGGGGGCGGCGGCCGAGTTCCGGCTCACCAACCCCGACTTCAGCTACCGCTCGCTCCGGGGAAACGCCGTGCTGCGATGGGAGTACCGACCGGGGTCGACGGTTTACCTGGTCTGGACCCAGTCGCGTGACCAGTCGGCTCCGTTCGAGGAGGGCACCGGGCTTGGCCCCTCGTGGCGAGCCCTCGGAGGCGCCCGGCCCGAGAACATCCTGCTGGTGAAGTTCAACTACTGGCTGAGTTTCTAGGCGGGCGGAGGGACGGGGGCGCTAGTTTTCGGCATGACCCCCGCCCTCCTCGCCGACGATGGCTGCTTCACCCCCGACGCGCTGGCCGCCCCGGCCTCCCGGGCGATCGCGGCGTTGCTCGGCGAGCGGCTCGACCGGGTCGAGAAGGCCTACGACCGACTGGGCAAGGCCAGGGACCCGGAGGCCCTGCATGACTTTCGCGTGGACCTCCGCCGGCTCCGGTCGCTCCTCCGGATCTACCGCGGCCTGATCGGGCAGGACGTCCCCGAGCGGCTGGTGCGCCGGCTCCGGCGGGTCGCCCGCGCCACCAACGCCAGCCGCGATCTCGAGGTCAAGCTGCAGTGGCTGGAGGAGCAGAGGGGCTCGCTCCGCCCCAAGCACCAGGTCGGCTTCCGCTGGCTGGAGAACCGCCTCGACGAGGCGAAGCGGGAGGCCGACGAGCTCGCCGCCGAGGAGATCGAGGTCGACTATCGCCGCGCCGTCACCAGCCTGCGGCGGCGGATCGCCGACCTGTCGCGGCGCGAGGTGCCCGGCGAGCCGACCTGCGCCATGGTGACCGGGACCCTCCTCCGGGCGCTCGAATCGGAGATGGAGGAGCATCTCGCCCGGGTCGGCTCGATCGCGGACCAGGCGGAGGCCCACGAGGCCCGGATCGTCGGCAAGCAGGTGCGCTACCTCCTCGAGCCGCTGGTTGACGTCCTCCCGGACGCCGGCGAACTCGTCGGCCGCTGCAAGGCGATGCAGGACGTGCTCGGCGACATGCATGACGCCGACGTCGCCGCGGGAATGCTCGCGGACGCCATGGAGGCGGCCGCGGCGGAGGGAGGCGTCCGCGTCGCCCAGGAAGTGCGTGAGGCCGGCGGGCTCGACGCCTACGCGCTCCGCCGTGCCCGGCGCAAGGACCCGGTGCCCGGACTGCTCGCCCTGGTGCACCGGGTCCAGGAGCGGCGCGACGAACGATGGCAGACGTTCGCCACCGAGTGGCTCGCGCCCCGGCGGGAGCGCCTCCTCGCCCCCCTCCTCGAACTGGCCGAGGGACTCGTCCACGTCCCGACGGCAGGCGTCGAGATCGAGCGGAAGTTTCTCCTCTCGGCCCTGCCGGAGCGGGTTCGCGAGGAGGAAAGCGTCGAGATCGAGCAGGGCTATCTGCCGGGACAGGTCATCCAGGAACGGCTGCGGCGGATTCACGGCCGGGGTGGCGTGCGCTGCTTCCGGACGGTCAAGCTCGGCGCCGGGGTGTCACGGCAGGAGTTCGAGGAGGACGCCACCGAGGCGCTCTTCGAGGTCCTCTGGCCCCTCACCGAGGGGCGACGGCTCACCAAGCGGCGCTACCGGGTGGCCGACGGCGACCTGACCTGGGAAATCGACGAGTTCACCGACCGCGACCTGGTGCTCGCCGAGGTCGAACTCGCCAGCGAGCACCAGCACCCGGAGCCGCCGGCCTGGCTTGCACCCCACGTAGTGCGCGAAGTCACCGACGACCCCGCCTATGTGAACATCAATCTGGCCCGATGAACGGTGAAAAGTGAAAAGTGAAAAGTGCAATGTGAAAAGGAACCAGCCGCTCGCAGGCTCCTTTTCATTCTGCCCTTTTCACTCTTAACTGCTCCCTATCTCCTGGTCTATCGGGTGGCAACCATGCCCACCGGCTCCCCCTTGTTCATCGCCGGGGTACCGATCACATACATGACCTCGCCGTCGAACGGCGCCTTCACTTCGGCCAGCAGGTTGCCGAACCAATCGGTCACCCGGCCGATCACCATTCCTTTCGAGACGGTGGTGCCAGGGTCCACCGCCGCTGCCCAGATCCCGGTTTCGGGACTGGTGAGGACCTCGTAGCGGGTGAGCCAGACCGGCGCGGCCGTCATCTCGCCCCGACCCGGGAGCATCCCGAGGTGCCGCATCAGCCGCGAAGCGCCGGTGACGTTCTTGTCGATCATCTCCTCCACCGGCAGGCCGAGGTATCCGTTTTCCGTGGTGAGCGCCGGCTTCCCCCGCAGGTGAGCCGTGTTCTGGGTGTAGATCGAATTCTTGACGTCCTTGGTCCGGGTGGTGTCCACCACGATGTGGTCGTTCCCCCAGGCCAGCGCCATCTGGCGGGCCTTCTCGTCCACGTCGGTGTCGACCCCGAGCTTGTTCCAGTAGAGGTACGGCCGGAGCGACTCGTTGCCGTCGCCCGAGTGCATGTCGACCAGGTAGTCCGAACGGTCGATGATCTCGGTGGTGATCGCGTGGGCGATCCGCTGTGACACCGTGCCGTTCGGGTCCCCGGGGTAGACCCGGTTCAGGTTCTTCCCGTCCACCGGGCTGTAATAGACGGTGCGACCCAGGAACGACGGCATGTTTGCGACGTGGACGATCAGCAGCGTTCCCTTGAGCTGCGTGGGGTCCACCATCGCCCGCACCCGCTGCAGCGCCAGGATCGGCGCCACCTCGGCGCCGTGCGTCCCGCCGATCAGCGCCAGCGTCGGCCCTGGCTGCGCCCCCCGGATCACCGAGATCGGGATCCGGGTGCCGGCGTCACCTTTTGCCGGCACCTCCAGGTAGCCGGAGGCCTTCTCGCCCGCCCGGGCGGTCACGCCTCCAACCGTGAGCGGCTGGACCTGCGCCGAAAGGGTGGTAGCGGCGGCAATGGCGGTAAAGGCGGTAACGAAGGCACGCATGATGTTCATCTTCCTCTCTCCCTCTCTTTCTCTCCCGATTCTCTCTCGCGAAACATCGCCCAGAAGAATAGGGCCGTCCCCAGTCCAATCAGGCTGACCACCCGCCAGAGGGCGCCGTAGTCCACCACTCCACCGTTGGTGTACTGCGCCTGCAGCGCGCCCGAGAGCCAGCCGCCGATCACCGGGCCCCCGCCCAGGATCAGGATCCCGAACACCGTCTGGGCGGAGTGGCGCACGTCCTTCGGGGCCACCCGGTCGGTGTAGAGGTAGGCGCCGGCGAAGAAGCAGGCGTAGCAGATCCCGTGCAGCACCTGGCTCGCCACCAGCACCGCCACCGGGAGATCGGTGAAGCTCCAGATCGTGTACCGGATGAAGTAGGCCAGCGCGCCAACGGTGATCACCGTCCGGAACCCGAACCGGGCCAGGAACACGCCCAGGATCGCCATGATGGCGATCTCGCTGAACTGGCCGATCGTCATCGCCGGGCCGATCTGGCTGTCGAGCAGTCCCAGCGAGGACAGGAACGGCGGGGTCTGGAGGAAGTAGATCTGGTGGATCACCGAGATCGGGAGGCTCGCCAGCACCAGCACCGCGAACGACCGCGTCCTGAGCAGCCCGAACGCCTTGGCAAAGGCCAGCGGCTCCACGGCGTCCCGCTTCGGCGGGGTGTGGGGCAGCAGCAGGCAGAAGGCGGCGTAGCCCCACGAGATGATCGCCGAGAAGCGGAGGGCGTCCGCCAGCCGTGACGTCACGTTGGGAAGCTCCGGCCCCGTCAGGAACGGCGGCATCCATCCGAGTTGCAGGTCCTGCTGCAGGTAGATCATCGGGAAGACCCAGCTCACCGCGATCCACCCGATCGTTCCCCAGACCCGGACCCTCGGAAACTCGGTGTCGGGGTTCCCCAGGTTGACCATCGCCATCGAGTTGGAGAGCGCCAGCGTCGGCATGTACACCACGCTGTAGGCGATCGAGAGCCAGAGCCAGGCCTGGTAGCTCGTCTGGCCCGCGGTCACCCACTTCACGATCCCGCCGAGCACCAGGAGCGTGGCCAGGAATCGCTCGGTGCTGAAGTAGCGGTCGGCCAGCTGGCCGGCGATGAATGGCGAGGCGATCGCGCCGATCGATCCGGCGAGGCCCAGGATCATCCCGATCTGGGCCCCGGTGAAGCCGAGCCCGCCCTGGTCCACCGGCGCCGACAGGTACCTGGCCGCGACCGGCAGCCATGCCCCCCAGACCGCGTACTGCAGGAACATCATCAGCGACAGCTTGCCGGTCGCGGATTTCATGGCGGCTCCAGGGATGGGATGGCGATCGCCCTAAGATGGACGGTTCCGAGGGGGGTGCGCCAGAGGCGATGCCGTGTAGGATTCACTACCATGCGCCTCCTAACCCTGCTCGCCATCTCGGTGCTTCCCGCGTCCGCTTGGGCCCAGGACCAGGGGTCCCGACCCTGGAACCTCTGGGCCATGCCGGTCATCGGCACCTACTCCGAAAACGGCTGTGCCAGCCTCTGCAGCGGCAGCAGC
>DASWBQ010000053.1:0-2202 GCA_036390535.1 Gemmatimonadales bacterium
CAGGACGATCCGGTGGCCGGAGAACGAAGCCACCTCCACCGGGATGCCGTACAGGTCACTGAGCGATCGCTCGGTCAGCACCTCGTCGATGGGACCGAGGCGGAGCTGCCCATCGACCAGCAGTCCGATCTGGTCCACGTAGTTCGCCACTTCGTTGAGGGCGTGGCTGACCATCAGCACCGTCAACCTGTCCTGTTCGTGCAGTTCCCGGATCAGCCCGAGGATCTGCGTCGTGGCGACCAGGTCGAGACCGTTGGTCGGCTCATCCAGCACCAGCACCGTGGGGTCGCCCACCAGGGCCCGCGCGATCAGGGCGCGCTGCTTCTGTCCGCCCGACAGCCCGCCGATGTGCCGGCCCGCCATCTCGGCCATCCCCACCCGGCCCAGCGCGTCCAGGGCGGCGGCCCGGTCGGATGCCGACGGGCGGCGACCCAGCCCGATCCGGTGGTACCGCCCCATCAGCACTACGTCCAGCACCTGCAGCGGGTACCGGTTGTCGATCTGCTCCCGCTGCGGGACGTACCCGAAGCTGACTCCGGACGCGATGTCGATCGTGCCGTCGAGCGGCGGCAGGGTCCCGAGCAGCCCCCGAAGCACCGTGGTCTTCCCGGACCCGTTCGGTCCCACCAGCCCCAGAAAGTCCCCGGCCGCGACCCGGAAGGTCAGGTCGCGAAGCAGCGGCTGGCGCCCGTAACCAAGCGAGACCTTCTCGAAGCGCACCAGGTCGGTCACGGTACCGCCTCGGCGAGGGTCGCGATGGCGTGGCGCATGTTGGCGATATAGTCGTCCAGTCCTTTCTCGCCACCGACGGAGGGTGGCAGGACCAGGACCGTTGCACCGGTCTTGGATGCCACCAGGTCGGCGGTCTTCCGGTCATACCATGGCTCCATCACGATCACCTTCGCCCCGGTGCGCTGCATGGTGGCGATCAACCCGGCCAGGTGCGAGGGAGACGGGGGCACCCCGGGCTTCGGCTCGATGAACCCGACGATCGTCACGCCGGTGTATTCGGCCAGGTAGCGCCAGCTCGTGTGCCAGGCCACGATCGGCTTGCCCTTGAGCCTGGCTCGCAGCGGGGCCCAGTCCCGCTCGGCACTGGCCAACCGCGCGACGAACGCTGCGGCGTTGGCCTCGTACACGGACGCGCCGGCGGCGTCCGCCTGCGAGAAGCGGTCGCGGAACAGCTGCGCGATCCGGACCCCATTGGCCGGATCAAGCCAGTAGTGCGGGTTGCCAAGCGGGTGGACGTCGCCCTGGCTCCGGTCCACGTTCCCGGTCGGGACGTCCAGCAGTGGGATGGCCCGGGAGACGTCAACATCGCCCGGGCCACCGGGCAGGATCTTGCCGTTCCTGGCACCGTTCAGCAGCACCGGGGCCCAACCCCGCTCGAGATCGAGGCCGACGTAGGCCCAGATGTCCGCCTTCTGCAGGTCCAGCACGAAGCTTGGCTTGGCCTCGACGAAGTGCGGGTCCTGGTACCCCTCGCTGATGTGCTTCACCCGGGCGCGGGTGCCTCCGACCTGGCGGGCGATGTCCCAGAGGTCGGTCGTGCTGGTCACGACCCGCAACTGGGCCGCGGCGGGGGAGGCCGCCAGCGCCAGCAGCAGGGTCACGCGGAAGGAGCGTCGCATGCGCACCTCCTCAGAAGGGGTGCGGCCGGTGAGGGCCGAGCGCAAAGGTGGCCTGGAGCACCAGCCGATTCTCCCCCGCCAGGCCCTGCCGCCACACCCGCTCGTAGCCGGCCACCAGCTTGGAGAACTCGCTTGGGAAGAACTCGTAGTAGCCCGACGCGGCGTGAAGCATCGCCCCGTCGGCGGCCGGATCCTCGACCAGATCCCCGCGCACACCGAAGTGGCCCCGCCGGCTCAGCTGGTAGCGGGCGAAGAGGTAGGCGCCGTCGAAGGCCCGCCGGGGCCCGAGGTAGTCGTCGCTGGCCACCCCCTCGGGGAGGTCCGGATTCTGCTCGTTGATCTGCCGCAGGTACTCGGCCTGGACGATCAGGGAGCGATACAGTCCCTGGCGGAGGGGTCGCCAGCGGTAGGTGACGTCCACGCCGATCGCGCTCTGGCGGGCGTTGATCGCGTTGAAGTCACCGCCGGGCGCGATCGGCTGGGGCAGCTTCCCGGTGCCGGCACTCGCCGAGACCTCGAGGTTGGCGTTCTGGGTCAGGTCCCAGTAGTTGCGGAGGCGGGCGGTGTAGCC
>DASWBQ010000054.1:0-2742 GCA_036390535.1 Gemmatimonadales bacterium
GCCCCTACTTGTCGGGATTCAGGATCTTGTCGATCTGATTCCGGGCGTCCGCCAGGTGGGCGCGGGTCACCGCATCCCCCGCACGCCCCTGCGCCCCGGCAATGTCGCGGTCGAGGGCCTGCAGTTCCGCCCGGAAGACCGCCCGGATGTCGCTGGTGGCACGCGCCGGCCCGAACTGCGCCGCGAACTGCGCGGGCACGCCGGTGGGTGCCGCGGCCGGCGCCGGGTTGATCTTGGTCCCGGCCCCGGCCAGGAAGGCCCGCTGCAGCTCGCGCCGGTAGGCGTTGATCGTGACCGAGCCCGCGCTCAGCTCCGACCAGATGCCGCGACGGACGTCGGACGCCATCTCGCTCAGGGTGTACGCATCGGCCTTGTTCTTCGCCATCGCTTCCTGCTCGATCAGCCGCTCGAGGCGCCGGTCGTTCACCAGCGTGCCGAGGATGCCGTTCTGGGCGCTCACCACGCGGCGGATGGCTCCCTCGACCTCGATCTTCCGGAGGACATTCTCGTCGAGCAGGTAGGTCGGCGTCGCGAAGGCGTTGTCGTTCAGGAACTTCACCGCCTCCTTCTGGCGCGCCTTCGAGACCGGCACGAACCGGGGGCCCTCCTGCCCGCCGTACTTCTCCTGCGCCTCCACGCCGCCAACCAGCCAGGCGACGTGCCGGAGCTCGGTGGCCCACTGGCCCACGAGCCGGTCGTACATCATCCGGAGGTCATCGTAGTCGTCGCCACTCTTCACCGTGGACGGAACCAGCAGCGGGACGATCTGCTTGATGCTCTTGATGCCCCAGCCGGTTGCCTTGACCGGATCGGCGTCACCGACGGCCTCGGAGTGGGCGCCGGGGTCGCCGTTGCCGGCGTCCCGGACGTCGAAGCGATACCACGGCACCTGGTCCTGTTCGCGTGACCACTTGTCGAGCGTCGGCCACTCCTCGTCCGGCGTCTTCGCCCCGGGGATCGGGGCATATCCCCAGTGAGTGGTGTACTTGTCCCAGGGCCCGATCCGGGGGATCAGGTCGTGGAGCGGGATGTTGTCCTCCGGCTGGGCCACGTAGTTGAACCGCGAATAGTCCATGATCGAGGGGCTGTGCCCCATCCTGGCGACCCAGGTGCGGCTCCGCACCGAGTCGGTCGGGTAGGTGGCGCTGCCCTTCTGGTCGTGCTGGTAGCCGAGGGTGTGACCGACCTCGTGGGCCACCACGAACCGGACCAGCTCACCCATCAGCGAGTCGGGCATCGGCCACTGCCGCGCCCTCGGGTCGAGGTGGGCCACCTGGGTGAAGTACCAGGTGCGCTGGAGGTTCATGATGTTGTGGTACATGTAGATGTCCGACTCGAGGATCTCGCCGGACCGGGGGTCGTTTACGTTCGGGCCGGTGGCGTTCTCGATCGTCGAGGGCAGCCAGCGGACGACCGAGTACCGGGCGTCCTCCGGCGACCAGTCAGGGTCCTGCTCCTTGGTGGGGGCGTCGGCCGCTACGATGCCCTTGATGAAGCCGGCGGCCGCGAATGCGGGCTGCCAGTCCTCGATGCCCTTCCGGACCCACGGCTTGAGCCAGTCGGGCGTGGCCGGGTCGACGTAGTAGGTGATCGGCTTCACCGGCTCGGACATCGCCGCGTTCGGGTCCTTCTTCTCCAGCCGCCAGCGGACGATGTAGGTCCGGGTCTCGGCGCGCTGCTCCGGCCGCCCGTAGTCGATCTGGTTGAGCGAGAAGAAGCCGATCCGGTCGTCGGCGAGCCGCGGCATCATCGGCTTCTCCGGCAGCCGGATCATGCTCCAGCGCATCGTCAGGCTGGCGGTGCCGGTGGCCGCCGGCTGGAACGGATTGGCGGGGGCGGCCGGACCGCCAACGGGCGGCGGCGGGTAGGTGAGCGTCGCCTCGACCTCGACGTTGGTCGGGAAGGCCAGCGCCTTCTCGATGAACGAGCGGTTGGCATCAGGTTGAGTCCGAACGATGGCGCCTGGCCCCAGTTCCGGCGGCGGGGCGGTGTAGAACCGGCCCACCTCGATGACGGCGGCGCTGTCGGGCCCATAGGCCTCGATGTTGAACGCGCCGATGATGATGGTGTTGTTGGAATTGCGGACCGCCTGGGCGATCGGCTGGGTGGAATCGGCGACCGTCGCATAGGAAACGGTCCGGAGGAGGATGCGGTTGTTCATCCGCTCCCACCGGACCACGTAGCGGGGGCCGATTTCCTGGCCGCCGTAACCGGCGTTGACCGGAACCCGGACTGCCCGCTTCACGATCAGCATCTCCTTACCCAGCTCGGCGCGCGGGATCTCGAACAGGAGCCGGCTGCCGATCATGTGGGTCTTGAACATCCCCGTGCGGGTCTTGGCTTCGGGGGTGATGACCCGGTTGTAGGGCCGGGGCTGGGCCTCAGCGCCGGGGGCACCTGCCTGCCGCTGGGTGGTGTCGGCCCCCTGTGGACGGGCACCGGCGGCACCGCCGGTCTGGGCCCCGCCCGGGGGCGCCTGTCGAGGCGTGGCTGCCTGCGGGGCCGGGGCGGTTTCAGGAGAGGCTTTGCTGCAGCCGGCGATCAGCGCTGCGGTCAGGACCGCGAAAGGAAGCGAGGCCTTCATCGATGGCATTCCGGTGACAGGTGGGTGAGGCGGGGAATGAAGAAGTATACGTGCAGGACCGGGGGGATGTTGGCCGCGGGAGAGGGCGGGAAAGGGCGGGAGAAAACGGGAGGGCGGAACCGCCCGCCTATCGCAGGCCGACCAGTCCCCGGGCAGCG
>DASWBQ010000055.1:0-3884 GCA_036390535.1 Gemmatimonadales bacterium
ACCGCCCCGGGCGGGTTGAAGGTGGCCATGCCGCTGCCCTCGGTCTGGCCGTAGCCCTCGTGGATCGGCACGCCGATGGCCCAGAAGAACTCGAGGACCTGCGGCGCGATCGGGGCGGCGCCCGACCCGGCGTGGCGGACCCGGGCGAGGCCGAGCCGCTCGCGAAGCGGCCGGAAGAGGAGCAGCCAGCCGACGGCGTACAGGAACCGGTCGGCCGCCGTCAGCTCCCCGCTGGTCAGACGCTTGCGGGCGATCCTCCGCCCGACCGGAATCCAGGTCGCGTAGACGGCACGCTTGAACCAGGAGGCATCGGCCATCCGGATCTCGACCGTGGCCAGCATCTTCTCCCAGACCCGGGGTACCCCGATGAAGAAGGTGGGCTGGACCTCGCGCAGGTCGCTCACCAGCGCCTCGCCGCCGCCGCCGAAGTTGACCGTGTAGCCGGTGGTCACGGCCACGACGGTCGAGAGCAATCGCTCCAGGACGTGGCAGAGCGGCAGGTACGACAGGGTCTCGTCGTCGGGCCGGTTGTCGAAGATGCCGCCCCAGGCATTGCCCGCGCTGGCCAGGTTGGCGTGGGTGAGCATCGCCCCCTTGGGGGGCCCGGTGGTGCCGCTGGTGTAGACCAGCATGGCGATGTCCGACGGGCGCACCTGGTCGCGGGCGGCAGCGAAATCCGCGACATCCTGGCCGTCGGCGCGGGCCATGAACCGGTCCCAGGTCAGGACGGGGAGCTCGGCCGCGAGGTGGGCGGTGGCTCCCCGCGGCTCGATGATGATGATGTGGCGGAGCTGGGGCAGCTTGTGACGCACCATCAGGACCTTGTCGAGCTGCTCCTCGTCCTCGACCACGACGACGGATGTCCCGGAGTGGTCGACCAGGTACTCGACTTCCGCAGCGGGACTGGTGGTATAGACCCCCACCACGACCGCGCCGATGCCCTGGGCGCCGAGATCGGCGAAGATCCACTCGGGGCGGTTCTCGCCGATGATGGCGACCCGGTCGCCGGGCGCGACGCCGAGGGACCGGAGGGCCAGGCCGGCCCGGGCGACGTGGTCGGCGTAGTCGGCCCAGGTGTACTCCTTCCACCGGCCGAGGTCCTTGTGTCGGAGCGCGACCCGGCTCGGGTGCTCGGCGGCGCGCGCCGCCAGGACCTGGGGGAGCGTGCCCGTCATGGCCGGGAGGTTCCCGCCCCGCCGAGATAGGCGCGAATCACCTCCGGGTCCAGCTGCACCTCCCCGGGGCTCCCGATCCGGAGCACCTTGCCGAAGTCCATCGCCATCACCCGGCGGGCCAGGTCCATTACCATCCGGAGGTCGTGTTCCACGAGGAGGATGGCGATTCCCAGCTCCTCGTTGATCTCGCGGATGTAGCGGGCCATGTCCTCGGTCTCCTCGAGGTTCATTCCGGCTACCGGCTCGTCGAGCAGCAGCAGCTTCGGCTCCATGGCGAGGGCTCGGCCCACCTCGACCCGCTTGCGGACCCCGTAGGGGAGCATGGCGACGTGGGCGAAGCGGTAGGGCTCGAGCTCCAGCAGCTCGATGATCTCTTCGCAGATGGCGCGCTGGGCCAGCTCCTCACGCCGGGCCTTTCCCCAGAACACGGCGCCGGCCAGGAAGCCGGTGCGGGTCAGGTGGTGGCGGCCGAGGAGGAGGTTGTCGAGGACCGTCAGGGTCGAGAACAGCGCCAGGTTCTGGAAGCTGCGGGCAATGCCGCGCTCGGCGAGCGCGACGGGCCGCTGGCCGGTGACGTCCTCGCCGCGGAAACGGATGGTCCCGCTGGCGGGCCGGTAGACGCCGTTCAGGCAGTTGAAGATCGATGTCTTCCCGGCGCCATTGGGGCCGATCACGGCGAACAGCTCGCCCGGGCGGACGTCGAAGGACACCCCGGAGAGGGCGGTGACGCCGCCGAAGCGGAGGGTGAGGTCCGACACCTCGAGCAGGGGGGCGGTCACGCGCTCCACCGCTTCTTGCGTCGGTAGGTCTTGATGTCGCGAAAGCTCCGCTGGCCGGTGTGGCCGATGCCGAGGTAGAACTCGCGGACGTCGCTGTCGGCCTCGAGGGCGGCGGGCGTGCCGTCGCGGACGATCTTGCCGTTCTCGAGGACGTAGGCGTAGTGGGCCACGCTGAGTGCCATGGCGGCATTCTGCTCGACCAGCAGCACGCTGGTGCCGGCGGCGTTGATGGCGACCACCAGCTCGCGGATCTGGTCGACGATCTTCGGCGCGAGGCCGAGGGACGGCTCGTCGAGGAGCAGGAGGCGCGGCGACGACATCAGGGCGCGGCCCACCGCCACCATCTGCTGCTCCCCGCCGGAGAGGTAGCCCGCCACTGCCCTCCGCCGCTCGGCGATCGGGGGGAAGAGGGCGTAGATGCGCTCGAGCGCCGCGTGGAGGCTGGCGCGGTCGGGACAGGTGAAGCCGCCGGCGGTCAGGTTCTCCTCGACGGTCAGCTCGGCGAAGATCCGGCGGCCCTCCATGACCTGGGCGACGCCACGGCGGACGATGGCCGGGCCATCGAGCCCGAGCAGGGACCGCCCCTCGAGGCGGACGTCGCCCTTGGTGACCCGGCCGCGGTGAATCGGGAGGAGGCCGGTGAGGGCCCGGAGGATGGTGGTCTTGCCGGCGCCGTTGGCGCCCAGCAGGGCGACGATCCCGCCCGTGGGGACGGTGAGGCTCACCCCCCGGAGGACGAGAATGACGTCGGAGTAGACCACCTCGAGGTTGCGCGCCTCGAGGAGCGGGGTTGCCGCCGGGGCCGCGGTCAACGCCCCGCCAGTTCCTGGTACAGAGTCCGAAGGAACCGCTCGTGGCCGCCCGGGAAGTCCTTCGCGTACGGCTCGGTGATCTTCATCGCGAGCACGTCCTCGATCGTCTTCCCGGCGGCAATCTCACGGCGCATCCGGTCGTGGAGCGCCACCAGGGCGTCGCGCCACTGCTGGAGCCGGGCCTTGTCCGCGAGTCGCCCGTGACCGGGGATGATCTTGGTCTGGTCGTTGGCCATCGCCAGGGCCCGGTCGGCGGCCGCGATGATGCCGGCGTTGGTGCCGCCGCTGGAGCGGTCGACGAACGGCAGGCCGGCGCTCACGAAGAGGTCACCCATGTGGATGACGTTGGCCTTGGCGAAGTGGACGATGGCGTCGCCGTCGGTGTGCGCCGGGGCCACGTGCGTCGCCACCAGCGAGTCGCCGTTGATGTGGAAGGTGACGGCGTCGCCGAAGGTCACCACCGGGAGGGCGCCCCTCGGCGAGGGCGCAACCCGCTGGTTGAAGGCCTGGACGAACTGCTCCGTCGACATCCGCTTCCGGACGTTGTCATGGGCGACGATCAGGGCGCCCGTTTTGCCGAGGTTCTCGTTGCCGCCGGTGTGGTCGCCGTGCCAGTGGGTATTGAAGACGAAGCGCACCGGCTTCGGGGTGATGGCGGCGATGGCGGCGAGGATCTTCGGGGTGAGCGGCGCGAACTGGTCGTCCACCAGGAAGACGGCATCGTCGCCGACCGAGAGGCCGAGGTTGCCGCCGGCGCCGGTCAGCATGTAGATGCCGGCGCCGAGGGCCTGGGAGCGGACCTGGATGGTATCGAAGTTCTGCTGAGCCACGGCGGGAGTGGCCAACAGCGTGAGCAGCAGGGCAGGGATGGTGCCGCGCATCGGGTACTCGAGGTGTGAGGGGATCGGGGAAAGACTACTGGTAGGAGGGGGAGGGGGGAAGGGGGCTGGGGGCGTATCTTTCCGGTCTACCCAGGAGGCCCCATGTCACGCTCCCCGCTCACCGTCCTGCTGGTCACCCTCGCCGCCTGCGGCGGTGACCGGTCCAGCGCCGCGCTCCCCACCGTCCGCGACAGCGCCGGCATCCGAATCGTCGAGAACACCGCCCCGCAGTGGACC
>DASWBQ010000056.1:0-3808 GCA_036390535.1 Gemmatimonadales bacterium
CGAAGGGCTTGATGGTCGAGCCCGGCTCGGCCGGCACCCACGCCCCGGCCTTCGTGGCCGGCGTCTGGCGACGGACGATCGTGGCCATCGCCAGCACCTCCCCCGTCGCCGGCTCGAGAAAGACCACGTCACCCGCGTCGGCCTTGTTCTCCTCCACGGCCTCTCTCAGAGCCGCCTCGGCGATCCCCTGCAGTTCGGTGTCGAGCGTCAGGAGAACGTCGTGCCCCGATACCGGGAGCCGCACCACCCGGTCGGGCGACTCGTACAGGTTGCCGAACCGGTCGCGGAGAAAGGTGGCCTCGCCGGGCAGGCCGGTCAGGAGGGAGTCGAGGGACCGTTCGAGACCCGAGCGGCCACGGGCCGAGTCGTCGAGCGCGCCGATCAGATCCCGGGCCAGGCCCCCGGACGGGTAGCTCCGGCGGTAGATGCGATCGAGGCGCACACCCTTGAAGCGCCGAAGTTCCTCGACGTCACTGGCCGAGGTCGGGGGATAGTGGTAGAGATAGGCCCGGTCGCGGCCCGGGTTCCGGAAAGCGGCCCGCACGTCTGCGGCGCGCTTGCCGACCCGGTGGACCATCAGCCACGCCACCCTGTCCCGGCTGGCCGGAGGCACCTCCCAGGTGGCCACCCCGACCCGATAGAACTCCTGGGACACTGCCAGCGGGGAGCCGTTCCGATCGTAGATGGTGCCGCGCCGCGCCTCGAGCTGGCGGACGCGGGTGCGGGTGCTCTCCGCCACCGCCGCCCAATGGTCACCCTCGACCACCTGGAGCTGAACGGCGCGCCCGATCACGGCCGTGAGGCCGGCGAAGAAGACGAACTGCAGGAACCCGATCCGGGTGGTGGTGGTGGCCATCCTACCGCGTGGTATCGGCGTCTGCCGGCATGGTCAGGAGGAACGCTTCACTGTCTGATGGATCGCGCAGCTTGAGCTGGTCCCGCGCCTTCGGCACCAGCACCGGCCGACTCCCGGCTTCTCGAATCCGGGTTTCGAACTCGGCCCGGCGCGCCTCGAGGGCCAGCCGCTCGTTCTGGAGGCTGCGCAGCCGGGCCGCGGTCGCCAGCGCGCTTCGCTGCCGCGCGACCACTGCGACAGCCACCCCGAGAAACAGCAGCAGCCAGGCACCGAGCCAGACGCGCCCGCGCACCTTCATGCTGCCACCCGGAAGACCCGGAGCTTGGCACTCCGGGCCCGGGGATTCGCGGCGACCTCCACCGGACCAGGCAGGATCGGGCGCCGCGGTTCCTCGCGGCCCAATGGCCGCCCCCGGCACTGGCAGACAGGCCACTCCGGGGGACAGACGCACTGCCGCGCCCATTCGTGGAAGGCGTGCTTCACGATCCGGTCCTCGCCGGAATGATAACTGATGACCGCCAGGGCGCCGTCCGGCACGAGGGCGTCGCGGAACGCCGGGAGCACCGCCTCGAGCCGTTCGAGTTCTCCGTTGACCGCGATCCGGAGCGCCTGGAAGAGCCGGGCGAACTCTCCCGGGCCGCTGCGCGGGCCGAGGACCGCCCGGATCGCCCCGACGAAATCGTCGCTCACGGCGAACGGCCGATGGGACCGGCGGCGCACCGTTTCCGCCGCCAGTCGGCGGCTCCTGCGTTCGTCTCCGTACTCGCGGAAGATTCGCTCGAGCTCGGCGGCCGGCCGGGTGTTGAGCAGGTCGGCGGCGGTTGGCCCGGTGCGGCCCATGCGCATGTCGAGCGGGGCCCCGGGACGGAAGCTGAACCCGAGGGCGTCTTCATCGAGTTGCCGGGAGGACACCCCGAGATCCAGCAGGACGAAGTCGGGACGATGGTGCCGGACCGCCTCGAGGACTGCCGGATCGTCGAAGGACCCTCGCAGCACGGTCAGCGGCAGACCGGCGAGGCGCTCCGCCGCCCGGCGGACCGCCTCGGGATCGCGGTCGACGCCGAGCACCGTCGCTCCCGCCGCGAGGAAGGCGGCGGCGTGCCCGCCGTCACCGAGGGTGGCATCGACCACCCGGCGCGACTGCCCGGCCGCCCGGAGGACCTCCTGGAGGAGGACCGGATCGTGCCAGGTCATTGGAAAACGCGACACCCCGCCCTGACGGGCGGGGTGTCTGGCGAAAAGGAGCGGGGCTGACGGGGCTCGAACCCGCGACCTCCGCAGTGACAGTGCGGCACTCTAACCAAGCTGAGCTACAGCCCCTCTCGCGGAGCACCAGAAATTAGTGCCACGCGTCCTCCGGTGGAAGCCCTTACTTGCAGAATGCCTTCACCTGCGACTCGACTCGCGGACGGAACGACTCGACCAGCTTCTGATACTGAGCGACGGCGTCAGGCCGGACGCTCTGGCCGGCGGCGAGGGAGCTGGCGGCTTCCTCGACCAGGGCCTGTGACTTGCGGGCCAGTTCGCAGGACTTCTGCTCCATGATCGGCGCGTCGAGCTGCGGCAGCTGGAGCGAGGTCGCGAGGCCGAGAATGTAGTGGCCGTTGACGGCCACGCGGCCGCCGGCCGGGGCGATCGCCACCGCCTTCCGCGCCATCTCCGCGGCGGTCTCGAGGTCCTGGCCCTCCTGCTGAAGCATCGGCAGCGCCCCGTTGATCAGGATCAGGGCGTAGTTCTGCTTGTCGTCGGCGTCGCCCAGCCGCTCGATGTAGCCGCCGAGCGGGTAGCCTTCCCTGGCCCGCCGGGCGGTCGCCAGCGCCTGAATGGTGCGCAGGGCCGGACGCAGGTCGGACGAGTCCACCGCCATCAGGCGTTGGGTGACGACCAGGGCGGAGTCAAGCGGGCCGGCGTACCCGTAGGCGTTGGCGAGATGGGCCAGCTGGGTGGAACTGGTCGGGTATTTCCTGACCGCCAGCTGGGCCCACTTCAGGGAGCGGGCGGTGTCCGGCTTCTGCGACGCCGCGACGTTGATCTTGTTGTAGAAGGTCGAGTCGGCCTTGGCCGAATCCACGGCGAACACCTGCTCGAGGGCGTCCACGGCGCAGGCGAAGTCCTCCAGGAACAGGCAGGCATTGCTCTTCAGGTCCCACAGATCCGCGTTGGACGGGTCGAGAGCGAGACCTTCCTCCGCGACCTGCTTGGCGGCCTGGGGCTGCCCGTAGTTGATGAAGAGGCGGAAGGCCTGCTCGCGGAGCGGCTGATTGGTCGGGGCCACCCGGAGCATCTCCTGGAACACCTTCACGGTGTTCGCCGAGTCCCCCAAGTTCTGGTACTGCACCGCGGCCATGCTCCAGGCCTCGAGGCTCAGGGGATCGCCCTTGGCCGCGGAGGTGTAGTGCCCCAGCTGCTCCGCCGCCGGCGCGTTGCGCGCCTTCGCCATCTCGCCGAGGCAGTACTCGGCGAAGCCGTAGCCGGGCTGATCCTTGAGCGCGCTCGCGGCGGACTTGGCGGCGTCGGCCGGCTTGGCGGTCTGCTGGTCCCAGCACTTCCTGGCATCATCCAGCGCCTTGAAGACGCCGGTCAGCTGGTCGGCCGCGCTCCGGCCGAAGTCCTCGAGCGACTGGCTGGCGGCCTGCTGCAGGGTGATGGCGTGGCCGGCCTTGTCGTTGAGCCCGATGGCTCGGACCTGCACCGCATAGCGACCGCCCTCGGCCCGCGACAGCGTGGAGCTGACCAGGAAGCGGGCCTGCAGCTGACTCGCCAGGGTACGCGCCACGGTGGGAGGGAGCACCGCATCGGCCGGATAGGCGTACTGCAGCAGCGCCTCGTTCATCTGCTCCCGGGTGATCGTGTTGAAGCTCTTGCCGGCCACGTCGTTCATGCGCTTCCGCATGCCGTCGCCGACTCGTACCGAGGCCGACGAGTCCGCCGAGTTCGAGGCGTACGGATTCG
>DASWBQ010000057.1:0-21388 GCA_036390535.1 Gemmatimonadales bacterium
CGACCAGGTCACGGCCACCGGACGATGACGGGCATCGGGCAGGGCGAGGCTGACGCTTGCGCCGGTGGCGGCCGAGAGCAGGCTCAACCGGCCGTCACCCCGGGAACTGACCGCGGCAGTCCGGCCATCCGGAGACCAGGCCAGGTCACCACGCCGCTCGTCCCCATTTCCTCGCCCCTCGCACGGCAGGTCGCCGGTCAGCGCCCCCCACGGCGCCTCGAAGAACATGATCCGGCAACCGGTCTCCCACAGGTAAAGCAGGCTCAGCTGGCTGCGCCCGGGAACCCATGCGATGGCGGAAGGTGGCGCGGTCAATAGCAGGTGGCCGACCTGCCTGTCCCCCACACCCAGCAGGTGGACATCGCCACGCGTGGTCACGGCGAGCAGGTCCCCCTGGTTGGACCAGGCCAGGTCGGTCGCATCCCAGCCTGTGACCGGCGCCCGAAGGGTGCCGTCGGGACTGAGCAGGACCAGTTGCGAGTTGCCCCAGCCCTCGTCATCGAACCCGATCCAGGCGATCCCGGGACCGACCGTGACCGGGTCGAGGGTGCACGACACATCGAGCTGGGTATGCGTGAAGGCGTTCGAAGCCACATGCACGAGTCGGGGCGTGGTGGCCGTGCAGTTCGGGCCGGGATCGGCGACGGCGACCCGGTGGGTCCCGGGGGACAGCCCGCCGAGGGTCGCGCTCCGGGAGACCGCCATCGCGGTAGCGCCCTCAACGCGGAGGGTCAGGGTGTCATCGACGAGCACCGTGAGGTCCCGCGGCGGCAGGAACCCCGTCACCCACATCGCCACCCGCAGATGGCCGGGAGCCGGACTCCGTGGGGCGACGATCTCCTCGCCGCACGCTGCCGTCAGCACCGCCAGGGAAGCCAGGCTCCATGGGAGCCGGGTCAGGCCAGCTGGACGCATCGTCATGGGACCCCGCGGTTCTTTGGAGGAATACCCGAATGTATGACCCGGGAATCTGATCCGCCATTGCCGGCCCCGCCACACCTTGGGGTTGTCCGACAGGCACCCGGACCGGTACCCTTCGAGGTTGCCCTGGTCGTTCGCCCCAAGCCCTTGTGGCACAAGCCCTTGGAGTCGCCGGATGCTCAAGCTCCTGCTCGCTACCGTCCTGCTCGCCGACCCAACGCCGCCACTGATCTCCACCGCCTGGCTGGCCCAGCGGCTCGGCGACCCGAACGTCGTGGTGCTCCAGGTCGGCGACCCCCGCACTCGGGCGGTCTACGACCAGGGTCATATCCCCGGCGCGCGGTTCGTGAACCCCTTCACCGAGTTGGCGGCGCCGCAGGTGCCAGGCGGACTCACCCTGCAGTTGCCGGACGCCGCCCAGCTCGACTCGGTGCTCGAATCGAAGGGGATCTCCACCGGCTCCACCGTGGTGGTCTACGCCGCGGACCCCAACCTGACCCCGACCTCGCGCGCCTTCTTCACCCTCGAGTACGCGGGGCTCCGCGGCCGGGTCTTCCTGCTCGACGGCGGGCTCGACGCCTGGAAGCGCGACGGCCGGCCCCTCTCCACCGAGGTGCCGGTTCCGCCGCGGGGCGACTTCACCCCCAGCCTCCAGCGTGACATGGTGGCCGATGCCGACTGGGTGGCGGCGCACCTGACCTCGCCAACCACCGCGATCATCGACGCCCGGGCGCCGGCCTTCTACCAGGGCGCCGAGACCCGCCAGGCCCGGCTCGGTCACATTCCCGGCGCCGCCAACCTGCCGTTCAACTCGGTGATCAACGCCGACGGGACCTTCAAGCCGGCCGAGGCCCTTCGCCCCATGCTCATCGGCGCCGGCGCCGCGGCGGGTGATACCGTGGTCACCTACTGCCACATCGGCCAGCAGGCGTCGCTGGCCTGGTTCGCCGCCCGGATGCTGGGCTACCCGGCGAAGCTGTACGACGGTTCGATGCAGGAGTGGAGCGCTCGCCGCGAGCTCCCGCTGGTCGCGCCGGTCGCCACCCCCCGGGATTCGCTGCTGGTGACCACGGCGTGGCTGCAGCAACGGCTGGCCCAGCCCGGGATCGTGGTGCTGCACGCCGAACGGACCCGTGCCGGCTACGACACCGCGCACATCCCCGGGGCGCGGATGGTGGAACTGGCGAGGTTTGCCGCGACCCGGAACGGCCTGCCCACCGAGCTGCATCCGGTGGATTCCTTGGTGGCGCTGGTGCGGAGCCTCGGCCTCGGCAACCAGAGCCGGGTCATCGTCTACGGTGACCCGGTGGTCGCAGCGCGGCTCTTCTTCACGCTCGACTACCTCGGTCACGGCGACCGGACCGCGATTCTCGACGGCGGGCTCGACGCCTGGCGGGCAGCGGGCTACGAGGTGACGACCGAGGTGCCCACCGTCGCCGCTGGAGACTTCCAACCGCGCGGCTGGCCCGACCTGGTGGTCTCCGCCGACTGGGTGAACCAGGTCCGGACCGACTCGACCATCGCACTGATCGATGCGCGGGCCGCCGACGAGTTCGCGGGCACCCGCCCCGACACGACCCTCAAGCGGCTGGGCCACATTCCCGGCTCCACCAACCTCGACTGGAACAGGCTGATGGACGGCAAGCGGCTCAAGCCGGTGGCCGAGCTGCGGGCGATGTTCGAGGCGGCCGGGGCGGCGCCGACGGACGAGGTGGTGGCAACCTGCGCCACCGGCCTCCGCGCCTCCATGCTCTACTTCACGGCCCGCTACCTCGGCTTTCGGACCCGGATGTATGACGGCGCGTGGACCGAGTGGAGCCGGCGGGAAGACTTGCCGGTAGGGCGGTAGGGGGGCGGGAGGTAGCGGGAGAGAGCGTGAGGCAAATCGAGCCTCATCCTGCCCTCTCCCGCCCTCTCCCGCCTGCTACCGCCCGATCTCCAGCTTCGACCAGTGCAGGTTGAGCCCGTGGTTCACCCGGAGCCCCACGATGCCGTCGACCTGCATTCCGGCCCGCGGCCAGGTGCCGACCTGCTGTCCGTTGACCAGGAAGTGCACCGAGTCGGCCTTCGCCTGCACTGACAGAACGTTCTTGGCGGTGGCGCCCTTGGTCTCCGCGGTGTGGCGGGCCACGGCGTCGTGGGCGGTCCAGTCGGCGATGGTGTGGGTCGCGGCACCGGCGCGGTGCCTCACCATGAACTTGCCGTCGTTCCGGAGCAGGAAATAGGTGTAGGCCTGCCCCTCCCCCTCGAGGTCCTTCCCGCCGACCAGGATGCCGTACGCCTCAGTATCGCGGCTCTTTTCCCGGAAGAAGAAGACCTCGCTGGTGACCGTGAAGTTGCCGGTCGCGGTCATCGACGGGTTCCAGAGGATCAGCGACGGCCCGGTGGTGACGTGCCACCCGGGCGGCATCGTCTCGAACGAGAGGGTCGACAGGTCGGCGTTGGCCCGGTCGGGCCGGACCTTCCAGTCGGCCGGAAGTTGGGGGACGTTCTGGGCGGCGAGGGGGGCGGCGATCAGCAGGAACAGCGTGGCGAGGCGCATGGAAACTCCCTGTTTGAGTCGGCAGGTCGGAAGGTCGGAAAATCGGAAGGCCGGAAGGTCGGAAGATCGGGAACACAGGAGCCCCTGAAGAATGCCGGGCCCAGCGGGTCTTTCCGACTTTCCGACCTTCCGACCTAGCTCAGCTGCTCTCTCGCCGCAAACCGCTCCAGAAATTCCCGCTCGCCAAGGGTCAGGCTTGCCACGCCGGAAGCGCTGATCTTGTCGAGGATCCGGTCCAGTTCGCCGCGATTGACTTCGTGCAGGTTCTCCCGCCGGATCCGGCCCCAGCGGGCCATCGCCGACTCCACCGGTTCCCTCGACACCACGGGGGCGGTGCGGCCGCGGAACTGCTTCATCCCGCTCCGGGCCCCGAAGGCCTTGAGGCAGATCCAGCCGCCGACGAACCCGCCCAGGTGGGCGAAGTGGGCGATCCCGCCCTGCGCCCCGGTGAAGCCGCCGAAGAGCGCCAGTCCGGTCATCAGCGCCACCATCCACCGCGCCTCGATCGGGATGATCCCCCAGATCAGGATCTGGTCGTGCGGCCAGAACCAGGCGAAGGCGAGCATCACGCCGAAGACCGCGCCCGAGGCGCCCACGATGGCGCTCCACGGCGAGAATACCGCCGACAGCAGCGCGCCCGCGATTCCGCTGGCGAAGTAGAGGATCAGGAACCGGCGCTCGCCCAGGCGCTGCTCCACCCGCGACCCGAAGAAGAAGAGCGACAGCATGTTGAAGAAGAGGTGGCCCAGCCCGCCGTGCAGGAACATGTAGGTGATCGCGCTCCAGGGCCGCTGCAGGATCAGCGCCGGCACCAGCACCAGGCTGTCCATCACGCCACCGACGGTCATCGAGAGCAGGAAGACCGCGGTGTTGGCGACGATCAGCCGGAGAACCCAGGGTGTCATGTCGTGGAACCTGTCACCGCCGCGGAGCCGCCCGCAAGCGCCGCCTCGGCGTCGGCCGCCGCCCGGGCCAGCACGGCGAGCAGCGTGTCGATGGTGTCGAGATGGGTCCGGTGCACTACGCAGGCCATGCGCAGGGTGTAGTCGCCGTCGATCATCGTCGAACTGATGTAGGTCTGCCCGTCCTCGCGCACCGCCTCGACAATCCGGGCGTTGATCCGGTTGACCAGGTCGCGATCGGGTGGCCGGCGCCCGTCACGCATCACGGCAGGCACCCACCGATAGGTCACGACCGAGAGGTCGGGCTCCGGCCCGACTTCGAAGCCGAGCGCCTGCACCCGGTCCCGGAAGTACCGTGCGAGGAGCAGCTTCTCCTCGAGGGCGGCCCGGAACGGCGCCACGCCGTAGAGCAGCAGCGGCAGCCAGAGCCTGAGCGCCCGGAACGGCCGGGTCAGTTCGGGGGAAAGGTCGGCGGGCGACAGCTCGTCCACCGAACTCAGGGTGTCCTGCAGGTAGGGCGCCGCCGAGCGGAACGCCTCGAGCAGGTGGGCCCGGTCGCTTACCAGCGCCACCCCCAGCCCGTAGGGGAGGAACAGCGTCTTGTGCGGATCCATCACCACCGAGTCGGCCCGGGCGATCCCCGCCATCCGGGCCCGGCCGGCCTCGGTGAGGAGAAAGAAGCCGCCATACGCCGCATCGACATGGAACCAGAGACCCGCGTCTTTCGCGATCCCGCCGAGCCCGTCGAGCGGATCCACCGCGCCCACATCGGTAGAACCGGCCGACGCGACCACCAGCCATGGGATGAGTCCGGCGGCGCGATCCCCCGCGATGGCCGCCTCGAGGGCGTCGGGCCGCATCCGGTGCCGTGGGTCGAGCGCGACCTTGCGGACCACGCAGTCGCCGAGACCGATCAGCCGGAGCGCCTTGGCGACGCAGTGGTGCGTCTGTGCCGAGAGGTAGACCACGGTCCGCTCGGCGTCACGCGCCCGGATGCCGCGGCCATCCCGCGCCGCCACCAGCGCCACCAGGTTGGCGAGGCTGCCGCCGGAGGTGAGGGTGCCCGCGGCGGTCTCCGGCAAGCCGACGAGGTCGGCCATCCAGCGAACGAGAAGGTGCTCCATCCGCACCGCCCCGGGACTCGAGAAGAAGACCCCCGAGTAGCGGTTGGCCACGTCGGCCAGGTAGTCGCCCCAGGCGGAGGCGTAGAGCCCGCCGCCAGGGATGTAGCCCATGTGCCCACCGGCGGCCGGATTCAGGCCCGGCCGATCGACATGCCGGCCCAAGGTATCGAGGATCGTGTCGATCGGGATTCCCGTTTCCCCGATCGGGAGATCCAAGAGCCCCCGGCCCTTGTCCTTCGTCTCGACGAACGTCGGGCCGCCCCAAAGCGCCTCCAGGAACCGGTCCGCATACTCCAGCACGGGGTCCCGGAGGGCCTGCCGCTCGGCGGCCGTCGGGTCGAGCACGCGGCTGGCGGACTCCGCCGCCCGAATCGCGTCGAGTAACTCGGACGGGCGGACGGGCGGACGGGCGGACGGGCTGTAGGGATGGGGATCTTCCAAGGTCATACCCAGAAAGGATTTGCACTCTACTGAACCCTGCCTGCACCCGACAGCGTAGTGGGGGTCCGCATGGCGAGCGCGGAATCTAGCGCGGCCGGGGGGCCTCTGCCCGCCCGTCCGCCCGTCCCGCTGCGACCCTCCGCCCCTCCAGGGCATCCTTACCGACGTGAACACGAGAGCCCTGCCCATGAATGCCTTTCCGCTGGCCCAGGAAGAGACGCTGCTCCCCCTGGTCCGGCGGGGGGACCCCAAGGCCCAGGAATCCCTCTACCGTGCTTACCAGGCCCAGGTCTACGCGCTGGCGCGGCGGATCTGCCGGACCCGGGAAGACGCCGAGGACGTGCTCCAGGAGACCTTCCTGGAGGTCTTCCGGAGCATCGGGCAGTACCGGGGGGACGGCAGCCTCTGGGGCTGGATTCGGACCATCGCGTCGAGCAAGGCGCTGATGCGGCTCCGGCGGAACAAGTACCGCGACGCCGACGAACTGCACGACGACGTGGCGATGCCGCGGCGCGAGGACACCGGCCTCAGGATGGACCTCGAGGCCGCGCTGGAGCGCCTCTCCGACACCGCCCGCGCCGTCGTCTGGCTGCATGACGTCGAGGGGTACACCCACGACGAGATCGCGACGATGATGAGCAAGACCGTGAGTTTTTCGAAGTCCCAGCTGGCGCGGGCGCATGCCCGGCTTCGCCTCTGGCTGGGTGAGGAGGCTGTGGCATGACGCACTTGACGACTGAGCAGCTGCTCGAGCTGCGTGAGCCCGGCCTGGAGCCGGGCCTGGATGGGGCCCGCGCCCACCTGGCGACCTGCGAGACCTGCCAGGCAGAGCTCCGGCTCATCGACCAGCGGGTGGCGCGGCTCCGCGCCCTCGCGACGCCGCGGCCCGGCCGGGACCACTTCCTCGAGATCCGGTCGAAGTACGTCGCCGAGCGGCGGCGGAAGCGGGTCCGGTGGGCGGGTATCGGCAGCCTGGCTCTGGCGGCCTCCCTGGCGCTCGTCGTGTTGACGGGAGACGGGCAGGCGGGCGGACGGGCGGACGGGCGGATCGTGGGGCCTGCCTATGCCGTCGCCAGCGACGGCGATACCGACCTCGCCGCCATCATTGCCCGTTCACAGGAACTTGAGGAAGCGCTCCGGGTCTACGACCCCGACAGCCGGATGATCGACGCCCGCACTGCCACGATCGCGGCGCGGATCGAGGACCAGCTCAGCACCGTCGACCGGCAGATTGAGCTGTTCGGCGCGCTCGACCGCTCGGTCCCCGAGCGACAGGCGGAGCGGCTCCGGCTCTGGAACGAACGGGTCGGCCTGCTCAACGCCCTGATGGACGTCCACCTGACCAAGGCGACCTACGCCGGGATGTGACTGTTGCGGGCATGGGACTGTAGGGGCGGCCTATCAGGCCGCCCGACGAACGATGAACCCCGAAGGGAAGGACGCGTAACGATGCGCATTGCACTGCTGGCCACGCTGGCCACGTTGACCGCCCTGCCGCTGGCCGCGCAGGAACCCCAGAAGGAGAAGCAGCCGCTGCCGGAGCGGACCCCCTTCCGGGTCTGGGTGAACGGCGAGGACATGACGCCCCGCATGGGGCCGCTAATGCAGCGCCGGGCCCGCCTGGGTGTGAGCGTGAGCCTCGAGGAGCGGGGTTCCGACTCCCTGGGCGCCTACATCCAGTCGGTGACCCCGGGTGGTCCCGCCGCGAAGGCCGGGATCAAGTCCGGTGACATCATCGCCCGGCTCGACGGGAAGTCACTCCTCCCCGAGCCCGGCACCAAGGTGCGCCAGGGCGAGTCGGCTCCCGGGCTCCGGCTGGTCGAAATCGCGGCCAGGCTCGAACCCAACGACACCGTTACGGTCGAGTACCTGCGCGACGGCGCCCGCAAGACCGCCACCCTGGTGACCGGCGATGAGCCGATGCTCGCGATGGAGGACCCCGAGGGCCGGGCCTTCGTCTGGCGGACCCCGACGGGTGACGAGCGGGAGTTCCGGATGCCGGGGATGACCCTGGAGCGGGTGCCCGAAGGGCGGGTCGAGATCCGCCGGACACCGGGTTCCGCGATGGTCTTCTCCAGCGGCCCCCTCGGTGACCTCGAGCTGGCTCCCCTCAACACCGACCTGGGCAGCTACTTCGGCGCGACCGAAGGCATCCTGGTCATCAAGGCCCCCGCCGACTCCCCCCTCGGCCTCAAGGGCGGTGACGTGGTCCTGACCGTGGACGGCCGCAAGCCCTCCAGCCCCTCGAGCCTGGTCCGGATCCTCCGGAGCTATGACCAGAACGAGACCTTCAAGCTCGAGGTCCTCCGCCAGAAGAAGAAGGAGACCCTGACGGCCAAGCTGGAGGCACCGCACCGGGAGGAGTAGACGGTAGTAGACGGTACAGGACAGGCGGCACGACGAGGGCCGGCTCCGGGCAAACCGGAACCGGCCCTCTCTCATGCCGCCCACTGCCGCCCACTACCGCTGCTATTTTTCACCGCCCGATGCCCACCCTCCGCACCGCCCTCCTCCACCTCGTCCGCGCCCTGGCGCTCCGCTGCCCCCACTGCGGCGGGCGGGGGCTGTTCCGGTCGTGGCTCCGGATGCGCGAGACCTGCCCCACCTGCGCCCTGGCGCTCGACCGGGGTGAGCGGGGCTACCAGGTCGGCTCGTACATGCTCAACATCATCGCCGCCGAGCTGATCTTCCTGGCGCTGTTCCTGGGGGTGCTGGCGGCGACCTGGCCGGAGCCGCCGTGGGCGCTGCTGCAGTACGGCGGCGCCGCGATGATGGTCCTGGCTCCGGTGCTGCTCTACCCGTTCACCAAGACCGTCTTCCTGGCGATGGACCTGATGGTGCGCCCGGCGGGGACGGCGATCCAGCCGGAAGTCGGCGGAGGGGCGGAGAGGCCGACGGCCGGGCGGCAGGGCGGCAAGGCGACCGCCGGCGCGGCGGCCTTCCTGGGCCTCTGCCTGGTCCCCTCCCTTGGCGCGCAGGAGCTGCCCGCCCTCCGCCCGATCAATCCGATCATCAGCTCCCGCAGCGCCCTCGGTTTCACGCCGGTGGTCCCGCGCGGCTCCGGCTGGAGCTTCGGGATCACCATGGACCACGGCAACGTGATCGAGGCGCAGGAGCGGCCGCCGGAGCGGATCGTGATCGACGGCGAGCTCACCCGGCTCGACCTGGCGCTCAGCCGAGAGCTGGGCCCGCGCTGGTTCGTCGCGGCCCGGGTGCCGATCGAGGCCGCCGACGGCGGCTTCCTCGACGGGTTCGTCGACTGGTGGCACGGCCTCTTCGGGTTCGACGAGGTCGTCCGCGAGGAGCGGCCCAGCAACGTCTACGAGTACAGCCTGGGCCTCCCCGACAGCTCCCTGATCGTCCGGGACGCGGGCCAACCGGGCCTCGGCGACATCCACCTGATGGCCGGCTTCCGGCACACCCCGGGGTGGCAGACCGCCGTCACGGTGGCGCTGCCCACCTCGACCCGGCCGGTCGGTTTCCAGCTCGGCACCGTGGCGGTGGCGGCGACGACCACCTGGCGGAGCCGGCTCAAGTGGGACCGGCTGACCTACGAAGGGAGCCTGGGACTGGGATACACGCCGAGTGAAGGCGACCTGGCCGACCGGCAGCGGCGCTGGTTCGCGCAGGCCTCGTCCGGCCTGCGGTGGCGCGCCCTCGGCCTGCAGTCGGTCTACGCCAACCTCTACTACCACAGCGGCGCCTATCACGACACCGAGCTGTCGATGCTGAGCGCGTCGGACCTCTCGCTCGACTTCGGCTTCCTGCTCAAGCCGGGGGCGGGCGGCCCGGAAATCCTCGCCGGCCTGACCGAAGACCTCTACGTCTTCGGCCCGGCAGTGGACATGGTCTTCCGGCTGGGAATCAGGTGGTGAAGAGGTACTTCTCGAGGTTCTGGTAGAGGAACTGCTTCGCCTCGGGGTCCTGCAGGTTCAGTCCGTAGTGGTTGATCAGCTGCTGCTGATACTTGAGCCACTCCTGCCAGCAGACGTTGCAGATGCCATCGAACACCCGTTGCCCGATCTCGTTCGGGAACGGCTTGAACGGAACCCGCGCGCGGGCCTCGCCGCAGCGGCTGCATGTGATATCGGGCATCGGTGAAAGATAGTGAACAGGAAACAGGAAACAGGAAACAGGAAACAGGAACTGCTCCAAGCCCTGTTCCCTGCTTCCTGTTCCCTGCTTCCTGTTGACTACTCGCCGCTCTTCAGCAGCCTGACCCCATTGCGGGTCCCGAGCCCCGTCCCGAGCCCGAACATCGCGGTGGTGGCGGTAGTGATCAGCGGCAGGGCGGCGAGCGGCCACGCCACCAGGGCGGCGCCCAGCCCGGCGAGCAGCGGCGCGATGGGGTGACGGACCGCCTCCACGAAGCGCAGCCGGCGGCGGACGAAGTCCCGTGCCAGCACGAAGCCCCCGATTCCGGCACCGATGAAGACCAGCAGCTCGAACATGGGCGTGTCCTCCTGATGTTTCACTACGGAACACCGACCCCTGCGGTTTCAGCCTACCAGCGCATCGCCGCGCTGCCCCACTGGAAGCCCGCCCCGAACGCGGTCATCACGAAGACGTCCCCCGCCTTCAGCCGGCCCGCCCGGACGCATTCGTCGAGAGCGATGGGGATGGTGGCGGCGGTGGTGTTCCCGAACCGCTGGATGTTGTTGTAGACCTGGTCGTCCCGGAGCCCCAGCCGCTTCTGCACCGCCTCCGAGATCCGGAGGTTGGCCTGGTGCGGAATCAGCAGCGCGATGTCCGCCGGGGTGAGACCCGCCTTGCCGAGCACCGCCTCCACCGATTCCGGCATCCGGACGATGGCGTGCCGGAAGACCTCGCGCCCGTCCATGTGGGGCCAGTACCGCCCCGACGCCATGTGCTCCACCGAGAGCGGGGGATACATCGAGGCGCCCGGCCCGTCCACCCAGAGATTCTTCGCGTAGGCGCCGTCGGAGTGGAGGTCCCACGCCATGATCCCGCGTCCCGGCTCCTCGGTCGCCCCGACGATCACGGCCCCGGCGCCGTCGGCGAAGATGACCGAGACGGCGCGGCCGCGGGTCGAGACGTCGAGCCGGGTCGAGACCAGTTCCTGCCCGACCACCAGGATCCGCCGGTAGAGCCCGGTCCGGACCCAGGCGTCGGCCACCGACATCGAGTAGACGAAACCGCTGCAGCCGTTGTGGACGTTGAGCGCCGCCAGCCGGGGGGCGCCGAGAGCGTGCTGCAGGAGCGAGGCGTTGCCCGGAACGAAATGGTCCGGGCTCAGCGTGGCGTAGACCATCGCGTCGAGGTCGGTCGGCGCCAGGCCAGCCATCTCCAGCGCCCGGAGTGCTGCCTGCCGGGCGTATTCGACCCCGGTGTCGCCCTCGCGGGCCCAGTGCCGCTGCTGGATGCCGGTGCGCTCCCGGATCCACTCGTCCGAGGTGTCCATCAGGCTGGACAGCTCGTCGTTGGTGACGACCCGATCCGGGACGTGGTGGCCGGTGCCGAGGATGATGGAGGTGGGCATGGGCTGGAATAGACGGGCAGACGGGCAGACGGGCAAGACGGGCGGTGTCTGCAGCACCAAAGAACAACGGGCGGCCGGGAGCCATGCTCCCCGTCCGCCCGTCTGCCCGTCTGCCCGTCCGTTACTCGTACCTCAGCGCATCGATCGTATTCAGCGTCGCCGCCCGCCGGGCCGGCCAGAGGCCGAAGAAGAGACCCACCGCCGCCGAGAAGGCGAAGGCGACCACCACGGCCGTCGGATCGATCATGGTGTTCCAGCCGAATTTGCTGGACATCAGCTTGGAGGCGCCCCATCCGAGCGTGATCCCCAAGGCGCCGCCGGCCAGGCACAGCACCAGCGACTCGACCAGGAACTGGAACATGATGTTGAACGGGGTGGCGCCGAGCGCCTTCCGGATCCCGATCTCGCGAGTCCGCTCCGTCACCGACACCAGCATGATGTTCATGATCCCGATGCCACCCACGAGCAGCGACACCGCCGCGATGCTGGCGAGCAGGATCCCGAAGGTCTGGGTGGTCTGCTGCTGGGTCGCCAGGATCTCCTGCTGGTTCCGGATCTGGAAATCGTTGTCGCCGCCGGGGCGGATCTTGTGCTCGCGCCGCATGATCCGCTCGATGTCCACCATCCCCTGGTCGAGCGACACCCCCTCCTTGATCGCCACCGAGATCGACCGGAGCCGGTCGGTCCCGAAGATCCGGTACTGGGCGGTCTTGAGGGGGATCAGGATCTGCTCGTCGGGGTTGGACCAGGGGCCCTGGGAGCCCTTCGGCTCCAGCACCCCAATGACCTCGAACGGCTGGCCCCGGATCTGGATCGTTTGGCCGAGGATGGCGCCCGGGTTGACGTTGAGCATCCCGGGCACCGAGCTGCCGAGCACCGCGAAGCGCTGGCGGCCGGCGTCCTCGCCCGAGGTGAACATCCGGCCGTGCGTGATCTTGTAGTGCCGCACCTCGGCGTAGTTCGCGCTGCTGCCGGTGATGTTGGTGTTGATGTTGGTGGAGAGGTAGGTCACCGGGAGCGAGCGCTGGATCTCGGGAACGACCGCCTCGAGCACCGTGCCGTCGCGCGCCAGCGCCTCGGCGTCGTCGGTGGTGAGGCTGACCCTGGTGTCCGAGGCCCGCCCCATCTGGAACGACTGCCCGGGGTAGACCTGGAGCAGGTTGGCGCCGAGGGCGTTGATCCGCTCCTCGACCGCCTTCTGGGCCCCGCTCGAGAGCGCCACCACGGTGATCACCGCGGCGACGCCGATGATCACGCCGAGCATGGTGAGCGCAGCGCGCAGCTTGTTGGCGCGAATGCTCTGGAACGCGACCTTGATGATTTCGCCGATGATCATCGCGGCGCTCCTCCTCCCTGGGGCCGCGAGGCCGCAGCGGCGGGCGCGGTGGGCGTGGTGGTTGCCTGCCGCATGCCGGGGACGCCCTGGTTGGCGAACGACCCGATCCGCTGGCGGAACTCCTGCTGGGACTGCACCAGGCTGGCGCTCGGCAGGATGATGACCGAGTCGGTCGCCTTGAGGCCCGAGACCACCTCGGAGTAGTCGAGGTCGGTCAGGCCGGTCCGGACGTGCACCGGGACGATCTCGCCGCCTCGGCTCACGAACACGATGTAGTTGCCGCCGAACTGGTAGTCGCTGCCACCCTGGCGCCGCGCCCCGCCGCCCGGCCGGCCGCCGCCCATGCTCCGCATCAGCTGCTGCATGGTGGCCTGCTCCTGGGCCGTCAGGGTGCCGCCGCTGAAGCGCTTCCGGAAGATGTCGCGCACCTGCGCCTCGGTGACGCCGGGCGGCAGGGTGATGGTCCGGCCATCCGGCGTGGTCATGGTCGCGCCACCCTGCGGCGCCGCCGCGGCCTGGACCGGCTTGGCGCTGTCGCGGGCCGGCGCCGCAGCCTGCTGGGCCGAGTCCCGGACCGCGTCGGCTACCCGCATCATTTCGGCGAACCGGGTCGAATCGATCCCCAGCACCTGGGCCGCGGAGTTCACGTCCCGCTGGGTCCGGAGGGCCGCGTTCGGCACTGCCATCGCGCTGTCGCGCCGGCCAACCTGGATCTCGACGTCGGCGTTCATCCCCGGCTTGAGCAGGCCGTTCCGGTTCTCGATCCGGATCAACACCGGGAACATGGTGACGTTCTGCGCCGTCTCGGCCTGGGGCTCGATCTTGAGGACCTCGCCCGTGAACGGCTGGTTGGGGTAGGCATCCACCGTCACGCTGGCCCGGAGCCCGGCCCGCACCTTGCCGATGTCGGTTTCGTCCACCAGGGTCCGGACCTGGACCAGGTTGAGGTCGGCCATCCGGAGCAGGATGGTCCCGCCGCCGACGTCGCTGGTCGGCGAGGAGATCACCTGCCCCCGCTCCACGTTCTTGGAGATGATCGTGCCGGAAATCGGGGCCCGGACGTCGGTGTCGTCCATCCGGATCTTGGCGTTCTCATACGCCACCTGGGCCCGCACCACCTCCGCGCGCGCGTTGGCGACCGCCAGGACGGCCTGCTCGTTCTCCTGCTCGGTGATCGACTGCGACTTGAACAGCTCGGCGCTGCGCTTGTTCTGCGCCTCCGCGTTGGCGAACCGGGCCTTGGCCACCTCCAGCTCCGCCTCGGTCTGGGCCACGCTGTTCCGGGGCGTGCGCTGGTCCACCTGCACCAGCAGCTGGCCGCGGGTCACGTCCTGGCCGGTCTCGACCGCCATCTGGAGGATCTCGCCCGACGCCTTCGATTTCACCTCGACCACGGTGTCCGGCTGGACGTTGCCGGCGGCCCGCACCGACACCACGATGGCCCGGGTCTCGACCGGCAGGGCCTGGTAGACGATCGGGACGACTTCTTCCTTGCAGGCGGCGGTCGCCACCAGCAGCAGGGGTATCAGGATCCGGCGCATCAGCGGGGCTTCTCCGTCGCGTAGTCGCTCTCGACCATGCCGTCTTTCAGGTGGATCTGGCGGCGGGCGTGGGCGGCGATGTCGTGTTCGTGGGTGACCAGCAGGATCGTCTGGCCCTCGGCATAGAGCTGCTCGAACAGATTCAGGATCTCCTCGCTGGTCTTTGAGTCGAGGTTCCCGGTGGGCTCGTCGGCGAGCAGGATGCTGGGGCGGTTCACCAGGGCGCGGGCGATCGCGACCCGCTGCCGCTGGCCGCCCGACATCTCGTTGGGGCGGTGGTGCATCCGGTCCCCCAGTCCGACCCGCTCCAGCGCCCCCTGGGCCGCCACGTGCCGCTGCTTGCTCGGCATCCCGGCGTACACCATTGGCAGCTCGACGTTCTGCAGCGCGGTGGCCCGCGGGAGCAGGTTGAAGGTCTGGAAGACGAAGCCGATTTCCTTGTTGCGGATCCGAGCCAGCTCGTTGTCGTTGAGCTCGCTCACCCGGTGGCCGTTGAGCCAGTACTCGCCCTCGGTGGGGCTGTCGAGGCACCCGATCATGTTCATCAGGGTGGACTTCCCCGATCCAGACGGGCCCATCAGCGCCACGAACTCGTTGCGGCGGATCATCACGTCCACGCCCCGGAGCGCCCGCACCGTCTCGGCGCCCATGACGTACTCCCGCTTCAGGTTCCGGGTCAGGATGATCGCGTCCGGCGGCACGTCGCCGGGGATCTGGGCGATCCGCTCCGCGGCGCTGTCGATCATCGCCTTCGTGGTCACAGGGCCCTCCCGATCAGCGCCTCGATGCCGGCCTTGGCCCGGAGATAGTCGAAGCGGGCGTTCACGGCATCCACCTCCGCCTGGTTGAGTTGCTCGGTCGTCAGCAGGACGTCGAGAATGGTCGACACGCCGAGCCGATAGCGCTCCTGCTGGACCCGGAGGTCCTCCTGGCTCGCCTCGACGCTCCGCTGGGTGATCAGGATCCGCAGCCGGGCGGCGTCCAGCTCCGCCAGCCGCGAGGTCAGGTCGGCGAGCACGGCGCGCCGCTCCTCCTCGGCCACTGCCCGGGCGGCGTCGGCGGAGCTGATGGCGGTGACGATGTTCTGCTCGCGGGTGAACCGGTTGAACAGCTGCCAGTTGAACCCCAGGCTCAGCTGCCGCTGGTTCAGCATCTGGAAGTCGTTCGACCGGGTCCCGTTGAGGGAAGTGCTGCCCGACAACGTCAGCGAAGGCCAGTAGCCCGCCTTCGAGGTCCGGACCGCGGCCTCGGCGGCCCGGGCCGACGCTTCGGCCGACTGGACCTGCGGCGAGTTCGACAGCGCCTCGGAGCGGATGCTGGCGGTGTCGAGGCCGGGCAGGACCCGGTAGTAGGCGGAATCGTCCACCGCCTCGACCCGCTCGGTCTCGCCGATCAGGCGGCCGAGATTGGCCTCGGCGGAGGCGAGCTGGGCCTGCGCCGTGAGCAGCTGGAGTTGCGCATTGCCGACGCCGACGACCGAACGCAACGAGTCGGAGCGGGTCGCCGACCCGGCCCGGAGCTTGGCCACCGAGGTCTTGAGCTGCTCCTCGGCCCGGGTGACGCTCTGTTCGCGGACCCGCACCAGCTGCCGGGCCGACAGGGCGTCGAAGAAGGTGCCGGTGGTGACCAGCGCCTGCTGGAACTTGGCGTCCACCAGGTTGGCGACGGCGGCCTCGTCGTTGGCGCGGGCGGCGTTCAGCTCGCCGCTCCGGCGGAAGCCGTCGAACAACTCGATGTTCGAGCTGAGGCTGGTGTTGACGCTGCGGCTGGTGGACCCGCTCAGGATGATCTGCCCGGTGCTGGGATCGATCCGGGAGTTCTCCGAGAAGAAGTCCGCACCGCTGGCGTTCGCTGTCAGGTTGGGGAGATACGCCCCCTTGGCGGACCGGATCCGGGCACCGGAGTTGCGCACCTGGCCCTCGGCCTGAACTACGCCGGGCTGGACCACGGCTGACCGGGCGATCGCCTCCTCGAGGGTAACCCGGCGGGCCTGGGCCGTGAGAGGAGCGGCCAGCCCCAGGAGGGCCACCGTGACCAGCCCGGTGCGACTACTGACGCGCATTCGCCCTCCGCTCCCGGTACTCGCGGTTCCGGCGCTCGATCATCTCCTGGTACTTCGCGGCCTGGTCGGGGTTCAGCTGACGGCGGATCTCGTCGCGGACCAGGGTGCGAAGGGAGTCGAACCGGGGGCGCACTTCCCCCCACATCGAGTCCATCGCCGGCTTGTTGCGTTCCATGATTGCCCGGATGCTGTCGCGCTGGACCCCGGACAGGTCGAGTTCCGTGGTCAGGCGGTTGAGGTAGCTCTCGCGGCTGTACCGGCGGATACCCCCGTCCCCTCCCCCAAGTTCCGCCATGGACACGCCGACCCCTCCGGCGAGGGCGCCGAGGGCGAAGACGGCCGCCAGCAGCCCGGCGGCTCCGAGACGCGATCGGGTCATCGATCCTCCAGAAGACTCATCACCAGGACGTCACTCTCGCTCTGGTGGGGCGCGGCCTCCATCTGCACGGGGGCCGACGCCATCAAGGTTGCCGACGCCGGGTCGGCCGCCGGGGGCGCCAGCAGCCACATCACGAGAGCCGCCGCGGCGGCCGCCGCCACCCCCCAGGGGGCCCAACGGGTGAGCACATCCCAACTGTCCTCCCGGTCCGCCACGACCGACTCCCGGAGCCGGGCAAGGAAGGCCTCCGGGGCCGGGCCGTCGAGGGCCGCCCGGAGCAGCGCCCCGAGTTCGGCGTCCGGTGCCTGGTCGAACGGCAGGGGCTCATTGCGATCTGTCATGTGCCCTCCTCCCGAAAAACGCTCAACGCCTGGCGCAGCGCCCGGCGCGCATGAAACACGTACGACCGCACCGTCCCTTCCGGGACCCCGAGGACCCCGGCGATTTCGGCGTGGGGGTAGCCCTCGACGTCATACATCACGACCGCGATCCGCTGGCGCTCCGGCAGCGTGGCCAGCGCCTCCCGCAGCCGGTCGTGGAGCAGCGCCCGGTCGGTCGCCCGGTCCGGCCGGATCCCCGGCGCCTCGTGGGTCTCGCTCAGCGCCTCGGCCCGCCGGACCAGCCGGCGGCGGCGCGAATCCAGCGCCGCGTTGACCACGATCCGCATCAGCCAGGGCCGGAACGGTCGTGACGGATCGTACCGGTCGATCGCCCGCCAGGCCGCCAGCACCCCGTCCTGCACCGCGTCGTCGGCGTCGTCGTCATCCCGCAGGATGGCGCGCACCACCCGCCTGGCCGCGAGGGCATGACGTTCCACCAGGGCGCCGAACGCTTCCGGGTCGCCCTGTCCCGCCAGCCGGGCGAGGTCGGTATCCGACTGGTCAGAAATACGCAGGACGGTCTCCGCCTGTTGAGGCCGGGATGGGAGGCGTGCCCGAACCGGGGAAAGTTGTGAAACTTAGATGCGGCAGGCCGTTCCGGCGTCGCCCTGCCTCCAGGCCTGGATGGCGGTACGTCCCCGCGGCAGCCCAGGAGGCGTCAGCGACCGCCCAGCCAGGGTTGGAGCGGTCCGCCGGCCACGCGTTCCGCGCTGGCCCAGGCCCGCTCGGCCCAGCGCTGGTGGGTTCCGGCGCTGTCGGTCCCGCCGGCCGCACTCCAGGCATCACCAAGGAGGGCGTGCAGTTCGGTCAGGCTGGTCGCGATAGTGTTGCCTCCGCGGAGCGTGGCCTGGAGGATTGGCACCGCCTCGTGCGGGCGCCCAACCCTGAGGAGCGCACGGGCCAGTGCCAGGTTGGTCCGGGGGTAGCCGCTCGTCAGGGAGTGCACCGCGCGCCGGAAGTACCCGATGGCATCGGCGTCCCGCCCGGTCGCGGCGGCGAGGAGCCCGCGCACATGCCAGTGGTACTTCTGGTGCATGCCGTACCCGAACGCGCCGTCCACCATGACGGAATCGGCGAGGCGGGCAAGCCGGACCGTGTCACCCCGGGCCGCCAGCGCGTCGGCGAGGCCCACCATGACCTCCGCGCGTCGCCAGTGGAGAACGGACTCCGGCTGGTCGATCGTTGCCAGCCGCGCAACCATGGAATCCTGAAGCGCGATCGCCTCCCCCAGCCGTCCCGCGTCAAACAGAATCCGGGCACGCAGGAGCCCGCCCATTGGCAGCGGAGCGCCGATCATGACACGGTACTGCTCCGCCAGCTTGGTTGCCTCGCGGAACCGCCCCTGATCGCGACGCACCTGTGCCAGTTGGTAGGCCCCAGTCGGATCCCCGGCCCCGAGACGAGCCGCCGCGGCGGCCTCGACGGGGCCAAAGTCGCCCGTCAAACGCTGCCCCAAGCTGAGCACCGGGTCGATCCTCGCAGGCGGAAGGATGTCGGCCTCGACCATGGCCAGTTCGCGGGCCTCGGCGAGCCTGCCCTGGGAGACCAGCACCTGGGCCAGCAACGCGGTCGGCTCCACGGCCCGGGGGCGACGCCTGAGCCAGTCTCTTGCGGCGGCCTCCGCTGCGGGCAGCGAGTCCGCGGCGATCTGGGTCTGGATGAGCACGCCATACGCCTCACAGGCTATGCAGCGCCCCCGGGATGCCCGCAGGCTGGCCGAGTCCATGGCCACCGCCCGGCGGAGATGCCGGGCCGCGATGGCGAACTCGCCATCCGTGAGGAGCACCTGCCCCAGGAGAAGCTGACCGTCGACGTCATCGGGATAGCGCGACGCGAGGGTGTCGGCGAGAGCGCGCGCCCGGGCGGCGGGCGTGCCGACGGCACGGCCCTGGATCGCCAGTCGCTCCCGGTCCGGCGCTCGGTCGGCGAGGCGTGAGGCCCGCTCCCACCTGTGCAGCGTTTCCCGGAAGCCGGCCTGGGACGTCCGCGCCGCATAGTAGGCCGCCATGGCGAACGTGGTGTCCGCTTCGAGGGCGGCGAGGAACAGGCGTTCCGCCGGGGTCCGGTCGCCGGCCACGTAGGCCCGAAGGCCCTCCTCGTAGAGCCGCACCGCCGCTTCGGACCGGGCGGTGACTTCGCCGATGGCCCCCGGAGACGGCAGGCCGAACCGTGACAGGAGAATCCGCGTTCCGCTGTCGGCGAGCGCGAACAGGTCCTTCCCCTCGGTCGTGAACGAATGGAGAACCGAGCCATCCGTCAGGTCGAGCTGGCGCAGGTCCAGACGGAGTCGCCCCGGCCCGATCCGGTGGAGGGCGCCATCAAGCAACTGTACCGCTCCAGCCCGGCGCGCCGCCGTCATCACCACACCGACGTCGGCCGACCCGGCCACCCCCGCCACCTGGTGCTCCAGTTCATACAGGCGCGCGGTGCTGACCACCCGGAGAGCGGGGCTGCGCGCCAGGTTCGTGGCGACAAGGTCCGCCAGCGCGGCGGCACCAGAGACGGAGTCGCCGGTGAAGTCACTGACCCGGCCTACCGCCATCAGGGGAATCGTGTGGGGCTTCCGGTCCCGACGGCTGGCCGCGAACCAGGTCACGGCCAGCGCGGCTAAGACGACGACCGCCGGCAGGAGCCAGCGCCGGTTGTGAGGCGCGTCGACCGGGGGGGGCGCGGCAGGGCGGTCCTTCGCGAATGGGTGGGCCACGGGTCCTTGGGCGGGGATCGGCACTTCCGGCACGGCGACCACCGAGTGCTCCGGGGTCCACCCATCCTTCAGCCGGCGCGCGAACACTGGGACGGCGGGGTCAGGCGCGACCCCTAGGTCGTCGCGCACCCGCCGCTCGTGGTCCCGGGCGTGCTGGAGGGCGGCGTTCCGGTCGCCAGCCCGGGCGTGGGCCTCCATCATTGCGACGGCGATCCTCGCATCGTGGGGATCGAGCCGCGCCCGCTCCCGCCAGGCCGCCACCGCTGCCCGTGCGTCACCCCGCCTCATGGCCTCCGCCGCGAGCCCTTCGAGCGCGGTGGCATAGTCACGGGCCAGCGCCTGTCGCTCCGCAGCGCTCCACTCCTCGAACTCCGGCAGGTCGCCGGGGTGGAACCCGTCCAGGAACGGGCCGGTGTAGAGCGCTACCGCCTCGGCGTGCCGTCCCTCCGCGACAGCCCGTTCGAACGCCTCGACGTCGCTCGTGATGAAGGCCGGATTGAGTCGGAGGTCTCGGGCGCCGAGGATCGCTTCGTCGCTGCCCAGGTCCCGGCGGAGGGCGTAGACGGCCTGGGTCAGGCTGCGACGGGCGCGGTCTTCCGGAGAATCCGGCCAGAGATACAGGAGCAGCTTGTCCCGTGTGATCCCGCGCGCCCCGGCGCGCGCCAGGAGGGCGAGCAGCGCCAGACGGCGGGCCTGGCCCGCGGCACCTGACAGGACCCGGTCACCCTCATGGACGGCGGGAGGGCCAAAGGCCCGGAAGCGGATCATCGAATCCCAGATCGCGGAGCAGGAAAGCTACTCCCCGCCCGGCTGGCGCGACAGGGAGCCTGCTTTCTAACTGTTTGTCCCGCAATGAGTTGATCGGAGAGGTGGGGGAGTTGACCGCCAGGTGTGACGGAGGCGGCTTCCGGTTGACACCCAAGGAACATCTTGCCCTCGCGTTCGCCACGGCGCCCAGGAATGGGCCGGGAGCCAATGGCGGCAAACGAGGTCACGATGACGCTCCATGGAAGTGCCACCGGGGAGTATCCCGCGGAACTGACCCCCGCCGCGGCGGACCTGATCCGCACCACATGGGCTGAATTGGCCGGCCTCAGGAGGGAGGCTGCCGGCCTCTTTCTGGCCCGGTTGGGGGAACTCGACCCCATCCTCGCAGACGCCGCCGCCGAAGTCTCCCCGGACCGCCAGGAAGTCGCGATGGACGTCGTGGCCGCGGCGGTCGCAGCCCTCCCCGACGCTGATGCCGCCTCCGTGCGGCTGTCACCCCTCGCGGCGGCGGCGCGGGTAGTCGGGCTCGCACCGCTCCACTCGCGGCTGATCGCCGCATCGGTGCTCTGGACGCTCGAGGAAGGGCTCGGGCAGGCCCTCACCGCCGAGGCGCGGCGTGCCTGGGCGCAGTTCTGCGCCCGGTTCGCCGGGACGCTGGCCGAACCTGATCCGAATCCCGACGAACGCTGACATCACGCACCCACCACCCATCCAGGAGGACACCATGTCATACCACGTTTCCACCACCACCCGGACCCCCTCGCGTCCCGTGCCCTTCGTCGTCGCCG